>JBMYTY010000437.1:0-2092 GCA_049604855.1 Gammaproteobacteria bacterium
TAAAGCGACGACGGTTGAGTCCTTTTGATTGAGCGCCGGGAACGGGCTGGCGGAACCAGCCCTTGCTGCCGTTGGTGATGTATCGGTTGCGGTTCACGGGAGATGTACGCGGAAGAGCCCCGAAGCTTTCCAGGCAAATCGGGGCTCTTCTGGGACTTTTGCGAAAAAATGTAACAACCTGGAAAGCATGAGAACGAATCCGACTTTCTGGAGAAAAATCAAGTTTTTTTCTAAATGATACTTGCGTTTAAACGGGAATCACGGTAGGGAAGTCTCGGGATGAGACGAAAAAAAGTTGAAGAAAGGGGGCGGGAATGAAGCCCGCGATTGCCTATTTACGGGTTTCGACCCAGCGCCAGGGCGAGTCCGGTCTGGGTGAGGAAGCGCAGCGCGAGGCGGTTCGGAAACTTTGCGCCGATCGGGGCATGACCCTGAGCGGGGAGTTCACGGAGGTCGAGAGCGGCCGGAAATGTGATCGGCCGGCGCTCGGGAAAGCCCTGGAAGCAGCCCGGTTGTCGGGTGCGGTGGTCGTCGTGGCGAAGCTGGACCGGTTGGCGCGGGATACGGAGTTTGTGCTTCGGCTCTCGAGCGAGGCGGAAAAGAACGGGATGGGCGGTTTCCTGTTTTGCGATCTGCCCGATGTCGATGCGACCAATGCAGTGGGGCGACTCATTCTGACGGTCATGGCGAGCGTGGCCGAGTTCGAGGCGAGAAGGATCAGTGAGCGGACGAAGGACGCCCTGGCGGCGCGAAAAGCCCGGGGATTGCCGATGGGGTCGCAATGTCCGGCGTATCGGGGGCACGAAACCCGCAGGAAAAAGGCGAGGGCGTTTGCGAAGAAAGTCGGGCCGGAGATTCGGGCGATGTTCGATTGCGGCATGTCCTGGGTCGAGGTTGTCGAGGAACTGAACCAGAGCGGGACGCCGACACCCAGCGGGAACGGGCGCTGGCACAAGGCGGGTGTGAGCCGGGTTTTGAAGACGTTGAAAGGGATGGAGAACGTCTAAGACTATGAACGTCCACATCCTAAAGCACTACGGATGCCTGTTCCCTGGGTGGCAAGAAATGCTCACCGAAGGATTCCGCGAGTGCTTCCGCGTCCTGAAACCTGGAGGCACGTTCATCTTCAAATGGTGCGAGCATGAAATCCCGTTGCGGGAAATACTCGCCCTGACGCCTGAGAAACCACTTTACGGCCACCGAACCGGAGCGCGGGAGAAAACGCACTGGGTGGCCTTCATTAAGCAGAACGCCGAAATCCAGACACCCGAGAGCGATGATGGAAACTGAACTATTCCCCGAACTGGCAAAAGCGCCCGACTCGCCGCAGGTGGCGGGTTGTTCTGCGATGTCTTGTTCAGCGGTCTTGAGTGATGATCGCATATACCGCTATGAACTATGGAGACGGTGGAGCGGCGGCGACTACTGCTGTTTCGTCGGACTCAATCCCTCAACGGCAGACGAGAGCGCCGACGATCCTACCATCCGGCGTTGCATCGGGTTTGCGAAGGCGTGGGGTTACGGTGCGCTTTGTATGCTCAATCTGTTTGCGTTCCGGGCTACCGATCCCGCCGACATGAAACGCGAGCCGGAGCCGGTCGGAGCGGACAATGACGCGACGCTGGCACGGTTGACCGAAGGCGCGGGGATCGTGATTGCTGCATGGGGAGTCCATGGGACTCACCGCGACAGGGCAAGTGAGGTGATGGCAAGTCTGCCGTCGTTGCATTGTCTGGGACTCACGAAGGATGGACACCCGCGCCACCCGCTGTATCTCCCTAAAACGTCCGAACCTTTACCGCTGAACGTCGGCGGCGCAGCCGCCTCAGAGGAGGACTGAAGAATGAAGGACGACGATTGCGAACAACCCCAAGTGACCGAGAGGTCGGCTGACGCGACTGGTTCCCCTGCACGCGCCGCCGACGTTCCCCTGACCGCAAGGTCGCCCCGTGAAGCGTTGCATAAATTACGCTACCGATTGGACCAACTAGCCGACTACATTTTCCCGCGGACAGACCTTTCCCCGTTCGATCTAGAAGGGAATCGGCGCTTGAGCATTAAGCTTGTCGAGTCGGCGGCCGGGGAACTCCGT
>JBMYTY010000438.1:0-2078 GCA_049604855.1 Gammaproteobacteria bacterium
ATCGCGACCGCCATTCGCATGAACCGGGCGGGGCTGTCGCACCCGGACCGGCCCATCGGCAACTTCTTGTTCGCGGGGCCCACCGGGGTCGGCAAGACCGAGCTGGCACGCGCCCTGGCCGCCTTCCTGCTGGACGACGAGACCCGCATCGTGCGCCTGGACATGTCCGAATACATGGAGCGCCACGAGGTCTCCAAGATGATCGGCGCCCCGCCCGGCTACGTCGGTTACGGCGAAGGCGGCCAGCTCACCGAACGGGTACGCCGCAACCCCTACACCGTGATCCTGCTCGACGAGGTGGAAAAGGCCCACCCGGACGTCTTCAACATGCTGCTGCAGATCCTGGAGGACGGCCAGCTGACCGATGGCCAGGGCCGACCCGTGTCCTTCCGCAACTGCATCCTGATCGGCACCTCCAACCTGGGCACCGAGGCCCTGTCACCGGACAAGCTGCCCATCGGCTTCGTGACCTCCGCAACTCCCGGCTATGCCGAGGCACGGGGCCTGGTACTGCAGGAGGTCAAGCGGTTCTTCAAGCCGGAGTTCCTGAACCGGCTCGACGACATCATCGTCTTCCGCTACCTGGAGCGGGAACAGGTGCGCCGTATCGCCCGCATGTTCGTCGACGAGCTGGTCGCCCGCCTACATGAACGCGGCATCGAGCTTCAGGTCCCGGATCAGGTATTGGACAAGCTCGCTGCCGACGGCTTCGATCCGGTGCATGGCGCGCGACCGTTGCGTCGCGAAGTCGAACGTCAGTTGGAGAATCCGCTGGCCATGAAGATGGTCTCCGGGGAGTGCCCCGAGGGGAGCCGGATACGGGTGAGTGTACGGGATGGCACGGTCGTTTTCGAGGTCGCGGTCTGATCGGCTCCATGGTTTTGCCTAGAGGATCCCCTGTGTCGCAGATCATCGATCTCATGAAGTGTCTGGGAGGTGACGTATTGCTCATGACAATTCCGGAACAGGATGAACGGAATACGAGAGGGGGGCACCAATGGGCGAAGTAAGAGTCGACATCTCGCTGACCAACGCAATCGATGAAGCCCTGGTACGCCGTGGTCAGCTGAGCTTGGAACAAGTGTACAGTGAGAACGAGATGCTACCCGTTAGAGAAAAACGCACGAACCCTTGGTGTCTGTAGCTCTGGATCGTGAGCCAAATGTAGCCGGATCCGAACGGATTGCATGGCATCTTCTCACACCCATGGGGATTGTGAGCCGCGATTGTCCACCAGTGCATCGGACGGGGGAACATCACACACCAATCGGATTGCGACAACAATGCGATCTCCCCGGGCATTTTGCCCATTCGCATTGTCCCGCAGGCGGCTGAATACGCTCAGGGCCTCGCTCACCTCGCCGGCGATCGAGGCCTGGGTGAACCAGGCACCGCCGCGGGTGGTCCGCGGTACGCTGCCCGTTTCGTCAAGGTTGTCCAGATCATCGAAGGCATTCAGGCACCATTCGTAGGCGTTTCCGCTCATGTCGAGGGCACCAACCGGAGAACGGCCGTGCGGATACAGGCCGACGGCGACCAGCTGGTTCAAGCCTTCTTTATTGCTGGCGTAGCCCGGGTTCCACTCGGTACCCCAGGGATAGTGGTAGTCGGGATTGCCACCCGTGGCCGCCAGCTGCCACTCCCACTCGGTGGGCAGGCGCACCCGTGCTTCTGCTGGCAGCAGTCTTTGCGTCTGGTACTGTGCCGTCAGCCAGCGTGCATAGGCGATGGCTTGATACCAGGAGACATACTGCGCTGGGCGGTTGGGCAGGTCCGGCAGTTGGGGTACGGGTTTGTTGTGGAACCACTGATCGGCCCCCTTTCCCAATCCCTGCCACCAGGTTTCTTCTTTATAGGGCGTCTGCCCCTCCAGTTTGCCGACGAAGGCCGCGAACTGCTTCAGCGTCACCGGGGTTTTGGCGATGAAAAAGGGGTGATCGACGGTTCTCTCCACTTCCTGATCGGGGGTGTCTTGATCTCCTTTGATCACCAAGCGCACCGTACCGGCCGGAACCTTGCACCAGACGAACTCCGGGAGTCCATGCGCGCCCAGTCCCACGCCGGGGCGCTTGTCACCC
>JBMYTY010000439.1:0-2074 GCA_049604855.1 Gammaproteobacteria bacterium
GCCTCAGCCGGCTCCGCTTCGGTCGTAGCGCGCAAGCGCCCCGCGGCCACCGCGCCGCGGACCATGACGTCGAGATCAGGCTCCTCGATGGGAACGTTGCCGGCATTGATCACCTCGACCTTGCGCGGGTCCACCTCCACACCGATAACGTCGACCCCGCGGTTGGCGAAAACCGCCGCGGTGGGCAGACCGATGTAACCCAGCCCGATGACCGAGATACGTTTAAATTGATGATGCATTGATCAACTCCTCAAGGATGCGGCCCGAAGCCTTACCGTCACCGTAGGGGTTATGGGCGCGCGCCATGCTTTGGTAGGCATCCGGGTCATCGAGCAGACGGGTCGCCTCGGCGACGATACGCTCACTGTCAGTACCCACGAGAATGGCCGTTCCAGCGTCAATGGCTTCCGGACGTTCGGTGGTATCTCTCATCACCAGGACCGGCTTACCCAGGGAGGGGGCCTCCTCCTGGATTCCCCCGGAATCCGTGATGATCAGGTCGGCCCTGTCCATCAGGTACACGAAGGGAAGGTAGTCCTGGGGAGTGATGAGGTGAACATTGCCATGTTCGCCGAGGATGTCGTTGACCGGCCCCTGTACATTGGGGTTCAGGTGTACCGGGTAGACCAGTTGAACATCATCACGATCAGCGAGACGGCCCAGGGCTTGGCAAATTTGAAGGAAACCTTCGCCGAAACTTTCGCGACGGTGCCCGGTAACCAGAATCAGCCGCCTGCCTGAATCCAGGAAGGGAAATGCGCGCTCCATTTCCGCGCGCAGATCAACATCGTCACGAACCCGGGAAGCTACCGTCAACAACGCGTCGATCACCGTATTACCCGTTACGAGGATCCGTTCCTCCGCGACCGATTCAGCGAGAAGATTGGCGCGCGCGAAGGGCGTCGGCGCGAAATGCCGGGTCGTGAGCACCCCCGCCAGGCGGCGGTTCATTTCCTCCGGCCACGGGGAATAGATATTCCCGGTGCGTAGCCCCGCCTCCACATGCCCAACGGGAACCTTCTCGTAAAACGCGGCGAGGGCCGCGGCGAACGTGGTGGTGGTATCACCGTGGACCAGCACCCAATCCGGTCGACACTCGCGTAAGACCCCGCGCATGCCGGTGATCACCTTCGCGGTGATATCGGTCAGGTCCTGCCCCGGCCTCATCAGATCCAGGTCGAAATCTGGTTTGATGGCAAACAGGTCCAGGACCTGATCCAACATCTGCCGATGCTGAGCAGTGACGGCAACCAGGCCTTCAACCCGCTCATCCGCCGCAATCGCATTCACCACCGGAGCCATCTTGATGGCCTCTGGTCGGGTGCCGAAAACGGTCAGGATACGCGGTGCGCGGGAGGGCTTGCGGGAGGAGTCTCGGGATGTGTCTGAGGACATGGGGCAATTTCTTTGGCGGGATCCTATGCCCCCTGCCAGGAGGCCCGTGGGGCAACGTGGATCAAAGCCCCGGACACGAGAGTGCGACGCAATATACCGAACTCAAGGAGGGGAATCCAGCGCGCCGGACAATATATTAACCCGTTGTTTTTATTGGACATTATTTGGAAACTCAAGCGATAGTGGCATTGATCCCGCGCAGTGTTTCCACAGGGTCTTCAGCCTGAACCACCGGCCGCCCGATAACCAGGTAAGACGAACCCGCGGCAATCGCCTCGGCGGGTGTCATCACTCTTCGCTGGTCGCCCACATCGCTGCCCGCCGGCCGGATACCCGGGGTCACCAGGGTGAACGCATCACCCAAGGCCGAACGCAGGTCGGTCACTTCACGTGCCGAGCAAACCACTCCATCCAGACCACTATCGCGCGCCAGTGACGCCAAACGGATGACATGATCCCGGGGCTCACCGCTCATTCCAAGCTCGGCGAGGTCCTCCTGGCCGAGGCTGGTCAAAACGGTGACGGCGATCAGCAGGGGCCTGCCCTCGCCCTCTCCCACCGCCGCCCGCCCTTGCCTGCAGCAGCGTCCGAGCGCAGCCAGCAGCAGCAGCAGCAGGAAGCCCCCGCACGCCTCCAAGACAAGACAAGCCACGCCCAGCACAGCAGCTTAGCCTACCCA
>JBMYTY010000440.1:0-2070 GCA_049604855.1 Gammaproteobacteria bacterium
GGACAGATCGAGATCTGTACTCCAACTACGTAGCGGGGCCGTGCCCGGCTCCCGCTCCGAGCCTCGAACAAAGCGTGGAGTACGCATCTCGATGCGCGCGGCGCAGCCGCTTGTGGGTGCGGCCCACGGCCATCCCGCATTCAGTCGCCCAATCGCTCCAACACCCATTCCAGTTCACGGCCAATGCCCGTTTCCAGGTCCATATCCCGGAATTGCGGGGGGAGCACGCCCCAGGTGTAGGTCTCGACCTCCAGGTGGGCGCTGATCGGTGTCGCCCGGTGGCGGTCGAGTATGCGTACGAGGAATTCCTGCGTCGTGCCGAAGTGTTCCATGGCCTCCCTGAACACGGGCACGTGGAAGTGGGTGCGCCAGTGGGGCGCATCGTTTGCGGTAAATGTGTCCAGGGCCTGGGGCAGGTCCAGGAAGCGGGTCAGCGATCCATCCCGATGTTGCACGGTCTGGTGCAGGTAGGTGTCTTCGCTGAAGCGTGCCAGGGCGGTGCGCGCGGCTGTGTCCACCGCCGGGATGTCCAGGGCGCTGCTCAGTTGAACCTTGGCGATGGTTATCCCGGCCGCCCCGACCCGGTCGATGATCGTATCCGCGTCTTCGAATTCCACGGCGGCATGGCAGGTATCCAGGCACAGCCCCAGGTGCCTGCGTTGTGCCGCGTCGCCCTGAAGATGGGTGGTGAAGAAGGCGATGGCCTCGTCCATGGTTTCGAGGAAGCACATGGGTTCGGGCTCCAGCGCCAGGATGAGCCGACGGCCGGTCTGGTCTTCCAGGTGGGCGAACGCATCGGCGACACGGCCCAGGTTGGCGGCCATGGCTCTTTGATCATCGATCGTGCGGACGTCCGGCTTGAAGGCGCCGGGCACGGTGCTGATGCTGCCGTATTCCAGGTCGTCGGGTAGCAGTCGGGCGAGGATGCGCGCCAGGCTCAGGGTGTACTCCACGCGTTCATCGCAGCGCCAGTCCGGCTGGTAGACCTGCTCTTTCACGGCCTGGCCATGGAAGGGGCCGTAGGGGAAGCCGTTGAGGGTGAAGACGTAGAGGTCCTCGCGGGCGAGGAAGTCCTGGAATTCGGCCAGGTTGTCGCCCTGTTCCAGCTCCCGGGCCGCCACGGCGGACAGACGCAGTCCGACCCCGAAGTCCCCGGAGGGCCGGGTCCCTGCCTTTATCCGGGGCAAAGAGTGGCGCAGTGCCGCGAAGGTATCGGCCCAGTTCTCGCCCGGATGGACGTTGGTGCAATAGCTGAGATGGCTGCCGTCGATCAGTTGCATGGGGCGCGTGCGTTCCTTTCGTTTCGCCGCGCGCGAACCGTCTTCAGGCCGCGCGCAGCCAGCGGATGGCCATGCGTACCTGGTCTTCGGCCATGTGGTGCACGTCCAGGGCGTCGCCCACGTCGCGGATCATGGTGATGCTCAGTTCTCCGCCCAGGTGCTCCCGGAACTCGCGCAGACCCTGCAATACGGCGGTCTCGTCGGACAGGGCGTCGTGTTTGAGCGTGAAACCCAGACCCTGGAGCAGGGCGTGGATGCGCCGTTGAATCTTCTCGTCCAGCAGGCCGATTTCCACGGCATAGCGACAATCCAACGCCAGGCCGATGGCCACGGCCTCGCCGTGACGCAGTTCGTAATGGGTCAGTGCCTCCAGCTTATGGGCCGCCCAATGGCCGAAATCCAGGGGGCGCGCACTGCCGAACTCGAAGGGGTCGCCGCCCCCGGCGATATGGGCCATGTGCAGTTCGGCGCAGCGCCGGATCATGATGGCCATGGCCGAAACCTCAAACCGTGCCAGGTCGTCACTGTGCTCTTCCATCCAGGCGAAGAAGCCGGGGTCGCGGATCAGGCTGACCTTGACGGCCTCGGCCATGCCGGAGCGTTTGTCCCGCTCCTCCAGGGTGTCGATGAAGCGGATATCGCTGAGCACGGCGAAGGGCGGTGCGAAGGTGCCGAGGAAATTTTTGGTGTCGAAGGCATTGATGCCGTTCTTCACGCCCACACCGGAATCGTTCTGGGCCAGCACGGTGGTGGGGACCCGGGTCAGGCGGATGCCACGGTGGGTGGTGGC
>JBMYTY010000441.1:0-2054 GCA_049604855.1 Gammaproteobacteria bacterium
TCCGATGTGACCAGCCGATCACCAGTGCGCTGCTCGACTCGTACACGGCGAATTCGACTTTCAGCGCCACGAAGGATGGTCTGACGGTCCGGGCAACGACCGACATCCCCCCGTCGCTCCTCGGCGAATACGGGCTGTGCATGAACAATCTGAGCGACCCGACCCGGGCCTACGCCATGGACCTCAACGCCGATGGCTCCGGCCAGTTCCACTACTTCGGAAAGCGTTCCAGCCCCCGCTACCCTTTCAGGTGGGGAGTTCTACTCGGCGACGGCACCGAAGTGCCGGAGGGATGCCACGCCGTCACCCACTACCAAACCAATCACAGCCCACCCCGGGACTTTCCGGCGTATGTGCTGCTTTACACGGATGAAGCGGACGGAGGCAACTGGCGGTATACCTTTCTGATCGATCTGGACGGGAAACCGGTGGTGCCCGGCCCGTCGAACTCGGCGCTCAGCCAGCGACGCTGCCCCGGGCGTTGAGAACAGGGAACGTTCCCACCTGTCCCCGGCGGGACAATGCAGTAACATGATCGGCCCGGCCCCCGACGGGTCAGGGGCTCTCCCCTCCCGTTTCCTCAACTTCCCCACTACCCGAGGCATGCGCAGAGCCTTATTGCCTGTTTGTTTCTGGCTGATCGTGACGACCGCCTCCGCGGACGCCGCGACGCTACTGCACATGGGCTCAAAGCCGGTAAGCGGTGCCCTGGAGTTCAAGCTCTCCTTTGACCGCACCACCACGCACAGCCATTTCACCGTGGATGGTCCGGATCGCCTGGTGATTGATTTCGCGGACACCCGCAAGGTGCGCGGGATTCGCGATCAGCGTCTGAACCACACGCTCGTGCGCGGCATTCGCTACGGCGTCAGACCGAACAACGCATTGAGGGTGGTGATCGACCTGACCGAACCGGTCCGGTTCCTTCTGGACAGGCCCGAGTCCACCCCCGGCATCGTGCGGATCACGCTCGCGCCGCGCGATGCCGAGGCCTTCGTGGCGGCGCAACCACCCACCGCAACGGACACGGCTGAAGACGCCAATCCCGCGCCCCGGGTCAGCGCGGCAAGCCCGTTTCGTTCGCCCATCCGCATGGACGATTCGATCACGTCCCATCATCCCCAGCCGCCCGAGAATTCGCCCGCAGCCCTCGCCGATGCGGGGCGTCCGGCCCGGCCCACCCCCGCATCCGACGACGCCTGCCAGGACGCGTTCCCGTTCGAGGCCGCGTGCGTCGTGGAGTCCGCCACCCGGGACTACGACCCGGTTCGCCATTCCCTGGCGGAGGAACAAGAAAAGGAGCCCGAGTACGAGGGAACATTCGGTCTCATCGACTTCCCCGCATTCGCCGGTTACCGCGGGCGGCGTATCGACGTGGGTTACCGGGGAAAGCTCGATGGCAACGAAATCGGGGTGTCCCTGCTCCGCCCCGCCATCACCTGGAAAAGTGAGACCGACGACGGCGACATCCACATGCGCCTGGGCTCCGGCGAATTGAGCCTCGGAATCAGAAGGGTCTGGTAGGACCGAAAGCGGGCCTGATCCACTGCTGCCCCCTATCTGAAAGGGGCTGAGCCGCGCCGCCCCTGTGTTTTGCTGGGAGCCTGCGCACGGTGTTGCCGATTTCCCCCCGGGACTCCGCGTTCAGAGCTTCCCTAACCCCCTGCATCCGCGCGGTGATCGCCATGAAACATCATCTGCTTCCCTTGTGTCTGATCGCGGCGCTCGTTCCCGCGTGCAACGCGTCCCCCCCTGGAGGGATGAGCGACGAACAGCCCGGATTCGTGCTGGAGAAGGTCGCTCAGGGTCTGGGCGTTCCCTGGGGTCTGGCGTTCATCTCCGAGCGCGACCTTCTGATCACGGAGCGATCCGGCACGGTACGTCTGCTCAACACCGAAAGCGGTGCATTGACTGACATCGAAGGTGCGCCGCAGGTTTTGACCGATGGCCAGGGCGGCCTGCTGGATGTCGCCGTGCCGCCGGATTTCCAAACCGGCGGCTGGATCTACTTCACCTTCGTGCGCGACAGGGTCGCCGGGGGCGTGACGGTGCTG
>JBMYTY010000442.1:0-2038 GCA_049604855.1 Gammaproteobacteria bacterium
AGGCCGATGCCGCCTATCTGCATTATTGCCCCAACGAGACGATTGGCGGTCTCGAATTTGCCTTTGTGCCTGACGTGGAGGTGCCGTTGGTGGCGGATATGTCCTCCACCATCCTTTCCCGCCCCGTGGACGTGTCGCGCTTTGGTGTGATCTACGCCGGCGCACAGAAGAATATCGGCCCCGCCGGTCTGACCCTGGTCATCGTGCGCGATGACCTGATCGGCGATGTCGTGCCTGGAATGCCCTCGCTGCTGGACTGGAAGCTACAGGCGGACGCGGATTCCATGAGCAATACGCCCCCGACCTATGGCTGGTACCTGGCGGGGCTCGTGTTCCAGTGGATCAAGGATAAAGGTGGGCTCGCCGGGATGGCGGAGATCAACAGGCGCAAGGCGGGCAAACTGTACGACCATATCGACGCTTCCGATTTTTATGCGAACCCGGTGGACCCGGATTGCCGCTCCTGGATGAACGTACCCTTCACCTTGGCCGACGACGGGCTCAACGATGCCTTCCTGGCCGGTGCCAAGGAGCGCGGTCTGAGCACGCTCAAGGGGCACCGCTCCGTGGGTGGCATGCGTGCCTCCATCTACAACGCGATGCCCGAAGCCGGTGTCGATGCCTTGGTCGAGTTCATGGCCGAGTTCGAGCGCGCCCAGGGCTGATTGCATTCTCGGATATAGCCGTGGATGCACGCGGATGAACGCGGATCTGAAAACGCGTGGGGTGGTCGAGCAGTCCGGGTGTGGATACTTCCCGGCTGGGTGAGTTCGCTTTACTCAAGCGCTTCCTCCATCTGCGTGTATCTGCGTCCATCCGCGGCTAATCACATCGTCCTTTGGTCTTAAACCCATGCGATTGTTATCACATTGCAGGTTGTAAATGTCTTACAAGATACTGACTCTTAACAATATTTCCGCGAATGGTCTGGATCGTTTTCCGCGTGGGGATTACGAGATTGCCTCGGAGTTCACGCGTCCGGACGCCATTCTTGTGCGCTCGGCCAAGATGCACGACATGGACATCGCGGACTCTGTTTTGGCCATCGGACGGGCCGGCGCGGGGACCAACATCCCCATAGCGGACATGAGTGCGCGCGGTGTGTGCGTGTTCAACGCACCGGGTGCCAATGCCAATGCCGTCAAGGAGTTGGTGATCGCCGGTATGCTGCTGGCCGCTCGAAACATCTGCCAGGCGTGGGATTACGCACGCAATCTGGAAGGCACCGATGAGCAGATTCACAAGGCGACGGAGGCGGGTAAGAAAACCTATGTGGGGTCAGAGCTGCCCGGTCGTACCCTGGGGGTCGTGGGGCTGGGGGCCATTGGGATCCTGGTCGCCAACGCCGCCCGTGAACTCGGTATGAAAGTGATCGGATACGACCCCACCATGACTGTCCAGCGGGCCTGGCAGATCGATTCCACGGTGGAGCAGGCTTCCAGCATCGAGGATCTTCTCGGCAAGGTGGACTACGTGACCTTCCATGTGCCCCTCACGGATCAGACCCGCGGCATGATCAACGTCGAACGCCTAGAACGCATGCGCGATGGCGTGGTGGTGCTGAACTTCGCCCGTGATGGGATCGTGGACGACGCGGCCGTCTGCACCGGTATCGAGTCGGGCAAGGTGGCGGCCTATGTCTGTGATTTCCCCTGTAACCAGCTCAAATGCAGCGACAAGGTCATCACCCTGCCGCATCTCGGGGCTTCTACCGGTGAGGCGGAGGAGAACTGCGCCGTCATGGTGGCGGAGCAGGTCCGTGACTACATCGAGAACGGGAATGTCCGGAACTCGGTGAATTTCCCCGCACTCTCCCTGCCCAGGGGCGGGGATGCGCGCATTGCCGTGGCCAACGCCAATGTACCGGACATGGTCGCGCAGATATCTCATGCCCTGGGTGAAGCGGGGATCAACATCCTGCATATGGCCAACGAGTCACGAGGCGACCTGGCCTACACCCTGGTGGATGTCACCGGGGAAGTGAGCGAAGAGGTGGTTCGCCATATCGAGGCCGTGGACGGGGTTTTGTCCGTGCGCG
>JBMYTY010000443.1:0-2035 GCA_049604855.1 Gammaproteobacteria bacterium
AACGCGGATGTGGAACGCTACCTGCTCATCATTGCGGCAATACCCGCGATGCATGGGATTTCGGCAGGTGCGGATGATTTCCGGCCCACGCCAGCATGATGACGGAGCGATAAAACCATCCGCGTTCATCCGCGTCCATCCGTGGCCAATACCTCCGGTGTTTCACAAGGCGATGGACTCTCGATCACAGGCTTGCGCGAGTGGGCCTGGCGTGGTGATCGGGCCCGTGGGCAGCCGCAATGGCGCGCCTTGGTCGCGGGCATCATCTATGATCGGGCGGGTGCCCCGGCGATCACGCCAGGGCGCACGACCACCAGCAGGGCGATGGGACGGCCCGCAACGCGGCCTCCCCATGGCTCCATTGAAGCCTGTTCGCTGTCGACCAGGGTCCGTGCTTCGGCAGCTTGCCGTACACCATTCGCGGCCCTGATCGACACCGCGACGCAACCGAAGGGACACCGTGCCATGCCGTTTTACACCTGGCTGAAACCGAAGCAGAGCGACTCGCCGCGGACTCTCGCCTCCAAGCGGCGCGCCGCTCACAAGCTCAAGGCCCTGAAAGCCGCCCTGGAGACCCATTTCGCCGAGGCGAAGTGCATGCTGGAGGGCGCTCAGCCGCCCGCCGACTCCAAGCAGGTGGTGCGCATCGCCACCTGGAACATCCGCGAGTTCGAGTCCAACAAATACGGCCGACGCCTGTTCGAGTCCAAGGCTTACATGGCGGAGATCCTGTCCCACTTCGACCTGATCGCCATCCAGGAGGTGCGCCAAGACTTGGGGCCCTTCAAGCAGGTGGTGCGGCTACTCGGCCCGGACTGGGGTTTTATCGCCACGGACGTGACCGAGGGCAGCGGCGGGAACAGCGAGCGCATGGTGTTTCTGTTCAACCGCCAGAAGGTGTACTTCAACGATGTGGCGGGTGAACTGACCCTGCCCAACGGCCAAAAGGTCACCGACCCGTTCGGCGAACGCTTCCGGCTCGACGACGGGGTGAAGCTGGAGTTGCCGGAGGGCACGAATATCACCACCCCGGACGACCTGCCGCACAAAGAGGCGAACGGCAAAACCAAGCTGAAGAAGGAACAGGAGGTCGAACTGCCGCCGGGCACCAAGATGGAGCTGCCCGCCGGGGCCTATCTGCGCTTCGCGCCCAATTCCGTGGTGACCCTCAATGACCAGGGCGGCGTAAACCTGGGCGAGGGCCGCGAGAGACACCTGCCGGAGCACACCGAGGTGGTGCTGCCACCCAAGTCCGTGGTGGGCGGGCCGCAACAGTTCTCGCGCACGCCGTTCATTGCGTCATTCCAGGCGGGCTGGCTGAAGCTCAACCTGGCCACGGTGCACATCTATTACGGCAAGGGCGAGACCGGGCTTACACGGCGTAAAGAGGAAATCCGCCGCCTGACCAAGATGCTCGCCAACCGCGCCAAAAGTGACAAGGACTCCGACGCGGAGAGCTACTTCATCGCCCTGGGTGACTTCAATATCGTGAGCCGCGATCACGACACCATGGATGCCCTGAACACCAATGACTTCATGGTCCCCGAGGCCCTGCAATCCCTGCCCGGCTCCAATGTGGACAAGAGCAAGTGGTACGACCAGATCGCTGTATGGATGGGCGAATCGACCCGCACCGCCAACTACACCCGGGTGATGGCCTACCGCGCCGGGGTGTTCGACTTCTTCGAGACGGTGTTCACCGAGGAGGAGCGCGATGAATACGCACCCCTGATGAGAAAAACCGATTCCGAGGAGCTGTACAGCAAGTCCAGCTACAAGAACTGGCGCACCTTCCAGATGTCCGACCACCTGCCCATGTGGGTCGAATTGCACATCGATTTTTCCAAGGAGTATCTGGAAGACGTGGAGCGGGACCTGGGCGCGATCATTGAAGGGGACGGCTGACCGGTACCGAATACCCGGCAGCGAACAAGCCGATGCTGGAGGGTCCCGGCTCGTACAATCCAGACTACCCGCGCATGACGGAGAACCGTCCCATGTCGAGCAGCTCATCCAAGGGGTCAAAGACCCTGGG
>JBMYTY010000444.1:0-2030 GCA_049604855.1 Gammaproteobacteria bacterium
GGCGCCTTGGCCCGTCTAATCGCCCATTTCTGCGTTGCGAATCTTCGCAATAGCGAGCTATTACGTTCGATTCGCGCCTTGAACTGAACGATTATCCGCCCCAATCCGCTCGTGCCAGATTCATTCAGAGCTTCCCAAGCGTACCCGAGGATTCTCAATCATGCCGATCTACGAATACCGTTGTGACGATTGTGGTCACGAAATGGAGGCCATGCAGAAAATGGCCGATGCCCCCCTCACCGATTGCCCCGAGTGTGGTGCGGAGACCTTGGTCAAGCTGGTCTCCGCCGCGGGTTTCCGCCTCAAGGGCGGCGGCTGGTACGAGACCGATTTCAAGTCCGGGGCAAAGAGAAACGTCGCGGAGTCTTCCGCACCTTCCCCTGCCTGCGGGACGGGTGCATGCCCGGCCTGCAGCGATTAACGGATCAGTTGTCCGTTTTGGTCCCCGGATCAGAGGGCACAGGGTGGGTGTTGCGACCATAACGCTTGATGATGCGTTTGAGGTATTTGCGCGTTTCGGCGAACGGCGGGACACCGTCGTGTTCGTCCACCCGACGTTCTCCCGCGTTGTATCCGGCCAGGGCAAGGCGCAGGTCACCATCGAATCGGCGTATCAGCCAGGCCAGATAGCGCATTCCGCCGGTGAGATTCTGTCGCGGTGACCAGACGTCATTCACACCAAATCGTTTCGCGGTGCTGTCCATCAATTGCATGAGTCCCTTTGCGTGCTTGGGCGATTGCGCGTTGGCGTCGAAGTTGGACTCCGCCTCGATCACCGCAATGACGAGTTCCGGGTCAAGCGCGTGGCTCGCGGCCTGCATGTGTACCCAGGTCTCTATGGTCTCGCGTCGGGGAGTTTCGCCCAGTACGAGGCAATCCGGATCTTCCGTGGCGTCCACGCCCATGAGCCGGTCAAGCAGGCGTGCCGCATGGGCATCGCCGAGCGTCTTCGCGAGGCGGAACCAGCCCACTGCCTTGGCATCGTTCCCGGGAACGCCCCGGCCGTTGAGGTGCATCCAACCGAGGTTGTAGGCGGCCGCGCTGTCGCCACCCTGGGCCGCGCGGCAGTAATGGTCCCGGGCGGCATCGAGGTCCGGTTCGACGCCTTGCCCGTACTCGAGCGCCTCACCCAGTTGGCGTAACTCTTCGGCGGAGTGCCTCTCATCCTTGCTGGCCTCGGCGGTTCCGATGGCGAACACGAGTGCAAGCACCGTGGGGACCAGTTGGGATGGGATATGGCTCATTTCCCTATTTTGCACGCCCCGGACCGAGAATGGCGACGGAGGGACGGAAGGATTCAGGAGCAGTCCGGGGTGCCATGGGCCCGCCCTTGCCAGTGTCGGGGGGCGTCCGTACCATTCGCGCCCTTGATATGGCGGCCATCCCGGCCGCATAGAGATTCCGGGCTGATTCATGCGTACCCACTATTGCGGTGACATCCGCGGCGAACACATTGGACAGGAAGTGACCTTGAGCGGTTGGGTGAACCGCAGGCGCGACCATGGTGGGGTGATTTTCATTGATCTGAGGGATCGCGAGGGCCTGGCTCAGGTGGTGTTCGACCCGGATACGCCGGACATCTTCGAACTCGCCGAACAGGTGCGCTCTGAGTTCGTTCTTCAGGTGCGTGGCTTGGTCCGCCCCCGTCCCGAGGGCACCATCAATCCCGATCTCCCCACGGGTCAGGTGGAGATGCTCGCCAAGGAACTGGTCGTGTTGAACACGGCCAAGACGCCGCCCATCCAGGTTGCCGACGATGAGTTGGTGGGGGAGGACACCCGCCTCAAGTATCGATACGTCGACCTGCGTCGCCCGGCCATGCAGAACAACATGATCCTGCGCGCCAAGGTCGCATCCGCCTTGCGTCGCGCCCTGGACGCGCAGGGATTTCTCGATATCGAAACGCCCATGCTCACCAAGGCAACGCCCGAGGGAGCCCGTGATTACCTGGTGCCGAGCCGCGTTCACCCCGGCGACTTCTTCGCTTTGCCCCAGTCGCCGCAGTTGTTCAAGCAGCTGTTGATGATGTC
>JBMYTY010000445.1:0-2028 GCA_049604855.1 Gammaproteobacteria bacterium
TGACATCCGTCATGGCCGTGACACCGGACAGGGCTGCCAGTCGTGCCCCGACACTGTTCATGATGCACATGGTCTCCGGGGCCGTGCGTTGGTCCTCCGGCTCGAGGATCTGTTTCTTCTGTGCCGTGGTCAGAATCCCGATACCGATCGGCTTGGTCAGAAACAGCAGGCAACCCGCTTGGGCCCGGTCGTTGCGTTTGAGTTGATCGTTGTTGACCAGCCCGGTGACGGCCAGCCCGAACATGGGTTCGGGTGCATCGATGGAATGGCCCCCGGCCAGCGGGATGCCGGCGTCCGCGCAGGCCTTGCGACCGCCGTCCACCACGCGTGCGCCCACCTCGGGCGGCAGCTTGTCGATGGGCCAGCCGAAGATGGCGATGGCCATGGCCGGGGTGCCGCCCATGGCGTAGATGTCGGAGATGGCGTTGGTGGCGGCGATGCGTCCGAACTCTTCCGGGTCATCCACGATGGGCATGAAGAAGTCGGTCGTGGAGATCATGGAGCGGCCGTCACCGAGATCGTACACGGCGGCGTCATCGCGACTGTCGTTCCCCACCAGCAGTCGCGGGTCGGGGGCGAAGGTGAGGGACGTGCGTAGCACGTCTTCGAGCATGGCCGGCGCGATCTTGCAGCCGCATCCGGAGCCATGGCTGTACTGCGTCATCTTGACGGTGCTGGGGTCGATATCGGTCATAGTGCGTTATGGGATTGAAGTGTCGCCCGGGTTCCGTGATCGAGCGTCGAGTAACGCCACGGAGGGTTCCGGAACAGGGCATAAAGGCGGTTGGAGAGAGCGCGGGCCTGAGCGCTGTTCAGGCGGGCTCATCAGGAATGAGCATGCTTTCGAGACGGGTGATCTGGTCCTTGAGCGAGAGTTTCCGCTTCTTCAGGCGCCGCATCCGCAACTCATCGATGTACGGACCGTCGTGCATGGAACCGATGGCGTGATCTAGGTCACGGTGCTCCTGACGCAGTTCCACAAGCTGGTGGTGAATAGCGGCGATTTGATCGGGTTCCAGACGCATCGGGAGGTTTGCTCGGTTGGCCCACGCTTAAGGTCCACCAGCCGTGGTGGCGCGTTCGGGATCAAGCGCCGCATTCTACCCGAAACCCGGGTCGGAACGGTTTCCCCTCGTGCGTTGCAAACGCTTTCTCCATTGCGGAATCCCTGAAAATCTGACGGGAGCAAGAGTCTTCGGCGAACGTTAGAGTACGCACACTTTTTCGGTGTTCGGCCGCCACTGATGCGGTCGATCCAATCTCAACTTCCATGGAGAAATATGACGATGAGCGAACTTCCCGACCGCGATGGCGACGGCTACCTGACCGACATGAACAACTGGACCCCGGAGATCGGCCGCGCCATGGCCGAGGCCGATGGCATGGACCTGACCGATGAAATGTGGGACCAGGTCTACAAGGCCCGTGAGTACTACGAGGAAGAATCCGTCGTACCGCCCATCCGCAAGTTCGCCAAATTCATCGGCGCCAACCAGAAAGAGCTGTTCAAACAGTGGAACACCGGTCCCATGAAGCCGATCACCAAATACGGCGGACTGCCGAAGCCGACGGGTTGCGTCTGATCAGACCTGAAACCCCATGATGGTTGAGCGGAAAGTGTGTGCCATGAGTGGGGATAACGGGCTTGCCATCACGGGGTGTTGTATTGTAGGCCCGTCGGCGCGTTACTATGCGCGCTTGTGAAACGGCTAAGGCGAGCGGGCCAGATACCGCTTAACGTGAAAAAATCAAATAAAAACAAGTTGTTGTGTCATGGACGATAGCGTACTGCAAGAATTGCTCAAGGGCTTCAAGTCAGTCGAAACCACAGTGCGGGCGGAACTGCGCAACTCGAAGACAGCGCAGCGCAAACTTCGAAAAGAGATCAGCGACCTCCGCACGGCAATCGGCTCCGATGTGGATGATTTGAGGGCCCAATTGAAATCGCTCCGCCGTGATTACATGCATCTGGCAGACGAAATCCGCCCCCTGCGGCAAGAGCAGGAAACGCGGGCCTTTTTCGATGGA
>JBMYTY010000446.1:0-2026 GCA_049604855.1 Gammaproteobacteria bacterium
GAACCGCTGCCACCATCGGCGCAGCTGACGGAACTGAAGAAATTGCGGGAGGAGAGCGGCCTCTGAACCGGCGGCTCAATACTCGTCGTAGGCGCCCCGCGCCAGGTTCTCGAAGCGGGTGTTTTGGCCGATGAAGGCCAGGCGGCAGGTGCCGATGGGCCCGTTACGCTGTTTGCCGATGATGATCTCCGCCGTTCCCTTGTCCGGACTGTCCTCGTTGTACACCTCGTCGCGGTAGATGAAGGCGATCAAATCCGCGTCCTGCTCGATGGCCCCGGATTCGCGGAGGTCCGACATCACCGGACGTTTGTTGGGCCGCTGCTCAAGGGATCGGTTGAGCTGGGAAAGCGCGATGACCGGCGCATTCATTTCCTTGGCCAGGCCTTTGAGTCCGCGCGAGATCTCCGAAATCTCCGTCGCCCGGTTCTCCGACGAGCCATGCACCTGCATGAGCTGCAGGTAATCCACCACGACCATGCCCAGACCATGCTCGCGTTTGAGTCGACGGCAGCGCGCACGCAGGTCCGTCGGTGACAAGCCGGGTGTGTCATCAATGAACAACTTGGCCTGGGAAAGAATCTGGGCCGCCGAGGTGATGCGTGGCCAATCCTCCTCCTCCAGCTGACCGGTTCTGACCCGCTGCTGGGAAATACGCCCCAGCGAGCTCATCAGACGCATGGCCAGGGACTCACCGGGCATTTCCATGGAGAACACGGCCACCGGCAACTCACCCTGTATCGCCGCGTTCTCCGCGATATTCATGGCGAATGAGGTCTTACCCATGGACGGACGCCCGGCGACGATCACCAGGTCGCCGGGCTGGAGACCGGACGTCATGTCGTCGAATTGATCGTAACCCGTGGCCACCCCGGTGACGGCGGACCCCTTGTTGTAGAGCTCATCGATGCGATCCACGGCCGCTGTCAGCAAGGCCTTGATGGGGCGAAAACCCGCCCGCCCCTTGGCGCTCTCGTCGGCAATCTTGAACACCCGGGATTCGGCCTCGTCCAACAAGGCGTCGATATCCCGACCTTCCGGGTTGAAGGCCGAATCGGCGATACCACCACTGACCGCGATCAAGGACCGACGTACCGCCCGCTCACGGACAATGGCGGCGTATGCGGCAATGTTCGCCGCACTGGGGGTATCCCGGGCCAGGGCACCGAGATATTGCAAGCCGCCAACATTGGCGGACTCCTCCTGCCGATCCAGTCGCTCGCTGACGGTGACCACGTCAAAGGGTTGCGCGTCATCCGCCAGCCCGGCGATGGCGTCGAAGATCAACTGGTGCTCACGACGGTAGAAATCCGGGGCAACGAGTTGGTCCGCCACCTTGTCCCAGGCATTGTTGTCGAGCATCAGGCCGCCCAGAACCGCCTGCTCAGCCTCGACGGAGTGGGGCGGAATCTTGAGCTGTTGAACGCTGGAATCTGGGCGAGCGGGCTCTTGCATGAACGTCGGCCGGAGGAACACTGAACAAGGCGATGGGCCGAGAGGATAGCGCAGTGCGCAAACGCTGGGTACGGACTCAATCTCTCTATTGGCCGACTGCCCATGCAGCCGACGCCATCAGATGGAGGGGAAGACACAGGTGGTTTTCAGAGCACCGGAAACGACAAGCGGCCCGGCACGTTTCACGTACCAGACCGCTTGGGTGGAGAACACTTTCCCTGTTCCCCCATCCGACGGCGAACCCGTCGGCCCTGTCTCCCGGGTCTGGCGGTTCAGACCGCCGACCCCGGAAAAGGGATTACTCGGGAATGACCTCGATCTCGACGCTGGCGTCGACTTCGGGATGCAGATGCAGCCCCAGTTCGGCGACACCGCAGACGCGGATCGGCCCTTCGGGCATACGCACTTCCATCCGGTCAACTTCCACACCGGCGGCGGTGATGGCGTCGGCGACTTCCCGCGGCCCCACGGAACCGAAGAGCTTGCCCTCGGTTCCCGCATTGGCGGCGATGGTGACCTTGATATCGGCGAGCTTGGCCTTGCGGGCCTCAGCGGCGTCGAGCAGGTCTTTCGC
>JBMYTY010000447.1:0-2023 GCA_049604855.1 Gammaproteobacteria bacterium
GCTTGTGCAACATGGAGGGCTACCTTGAGGTGAGCGGTGCGATACGTGCGGCCTTCTCCATGACGGCGGTCGTGTTCTAGCTTAGACAATGGGGCCCGGGGTTTCCGGGCCCGGGTGTGGACCGTGGGGCGCTGACGATGCGGGCGGGCCCGCGATGACTGTCGGAAAACTTTCCAAACCGTTGCCGATGCCGGGCGAACTGCGATCCTTACTCATTGATATTCAAAAGAATTGATCTTTGGGTTCGGTTTTTGCTTGTGAACCGAAAACCGGGTGTTTGGAAGGTCCCGGGGTCTGACTGAAACAAGAACATCAAGGAACCCGGGCAGGAATCAGCGTTCCGTGAAGCGCAACCAACGTAAGTCGTTGTGCGGTTCAGGGCCCTCCTGCCGTGTCCGGGTCAGGCCGCTCCCACGACTCCGATCCCCGCAACATGGCGGAGGCAATGGCAGAAGGCCTTATCGGAGGCTGAACCACTTTCCGGCGCGTCGAACGCTCCAGCGGCTTCGCATGAAGATACAGACCCACATCCGTTCCACGGCATTGCTGCTGCTGGCTCTCTTAATGGCGCCCGCCCAGGCGGCCCTGATCCATTCCTACAGTTTCAGCGGCAATGCCAACGACGAAACCGGCAGCGCCAATGGCACGGTCTACAACGCCACCCTGGTCGAGTCGATATGAAAATCACTAGCCGGAATTTCGCGGCCAGCTTCCTGCTCCTGGCTTTGGCCGTGAGCACGAACGCCCAGGCCAATCTCATCGTCAATGGCGATTTCGAGGCCGACACCGTCACCGGGCCCAGCGTCGGGAGCGGATACCAGTACGTGCAGACGGCGGACCTGACCGGCTGGACGGTCAGTGATGTGGCAGGTCCCAACCGTGGTGCCGTGTTGTTCAACAGCAGCTACGGCCAGGGTGTGGGCGGTGGCGTGAACTCCCTGCAGCTCGAGGATTTCGGCGATTCCATCAGCCAGATCATCAACACCACGATTGGCCAGCTCTACGAACTGAGTTTCGACCTCAGCGCCTATTCCTCACCGGGCACCGCAACGGTAAGCGTGGGTATTGATGCCGCCGACACCCTGTTGACGGGGACCTACCCCAGCTACGTGACCCACAAGCTGCATTTCACCGCCAGTTCCACCAGCACGACCATCAGCTTCACGCACGTCGATGGTGTGGGCAGCGACCGTTATCCGCACCTGGACAACGTCGCCGTGAACGAGGTGGTCACCGTGCCTCTGCCGCCCGTTCCGTTGCTGCTGCTCGGCGGCTTGGTCCTGTTGCGCTATCGCGCGCTCAGGGATTCCTGAAAAGGCCCAAGCGTACTTCCGTCGCGGGAAGATCCGGGCCCGCGACGTCCGATGAGAGCGCGGGCGGATTCTGAATCGGGAACGCACCCCGCGAACGTGTGCTCATCGGGGGTGGAAGCCGTACCGCTCAATGGGGCATTCGGTCGGCCTCGTCGCTTTTCCGCCTATCTCGCCCCGAGTCGGGGGCGCGATGACAGCGTGTGCTTGAAACTGAGAAGCAGCTGACCGGTAATCGACCCCCAGTGCATTTCCAGCAAGGGTGAGAACGACCGGTGCAGTCCTGGGTACAACAAGCCGTCCGCAAGATCGAGGCGGACTTTCAACGCTCCGCCGACACCCACCTGATCAAGCTGGATATCCCGGCGGCGCACGAGATCCAGCTCTATCTCAAGGACGAGTCCTCCCACCCCACCGGCTCCCTCAAACACCGCCTGGCGCGCTCGCTGTTTCTCTATGGCCTGTGCAACGGGTGGATCCGTGAGGGCACGCCCATGGTCGAGGCCTCGTCGGGCAGCACGGCGGTCTCGGAGGCCTACTTCGCGCGCCTGCTGGGCTTACGCTTCATCGCGGTCATGCCCCGGGGGACCTCGCAGTCGAAGATCGACCAGATCGCGTTCTATGGCGGGGAGTCCCATCTGGTCGATAACGGCGACATCTACGGCGAGGCCGCCCGCTTGGCCGAAAGCCTCGGCGGCCACTACATGGATCAG
>JBMYTY010000448.1:0-2020 GCA_049604855.1 Gammaproteobacteria bacterium
CTGGGCGATATCGTGCGCCTAGGCGCCGTGCACGATTCGTTCAGAGCTTCCTTAGATCACCGGCCAACCTGCTCGCGAACATCTACCTGAGCGCTGTATCACGTAACGGCGCGGGGAGACCGGCGCGAGCGGTTTGGTGAGGATGACGCCGACTTCGAGGGGTTCGTCGGCGTGTTGTCGGAGGCCGTAAACCGGTTTAACCGGGTATGTGATGCGTACTGCTCGATGACGAGCCTCCATCACCCGCTGGTTGAGACCCCGGACAGGAATCTTTCCAGGGGGATGCGTTACCTCAACGGTGTGTTCATCGAGATGTCCAATCGAAGGCACCGTCGAACCGGCCACCTTTTTCAGGGCCGGTGAAAAGCAATCCTTGTCTTCGGCGACAGCTATCTTCTTGAGTTGAGTTGCCATGTCGCTCTCCACCCCGTCCGGGCGAATATGGTCCGGTTGCCCGAGGAGTGGCGGTGGAGCAATGATCGCTCTCTCGTGGGTCTTGATAATGCCCCGAATTGGCTTCAGAGGGATGGGATCTGGGCGCACTTTGGGAAGCCGCACGCGCGGGCAAGGCGCAAATTTGCCGAGTTTGTCGCCGAGGGGGTGGATATGGAGGCAATTTGGAAGGACCTTCGTCAGCAGATTTTTCTTGGTGCCCAGAGCTTCGTTTCAAGGATGCAGGGCACTGCGGCTTTTCAAGGGCAAGCGGTAACGCCCCGGAAGCCACGACGCCATCCGTTCGAGCGGAGATCACACGTCACTGTTGCTCAAGGAACGAAGCGATCCAGGAAGCCTACGCAACCGGTGGTTACAGCTATCGCGAGATCGCGGCCCACTTCGGCCTTCACCTTTCAACCGTGGGCCAGATGATTCACATAGGAAAAAAGCGATGCGCGACCTGACCCAATGCCAGCAAGTTAAGCCATAACTGATTGATTACAGGGAACGTTTGTATGCGGGATGGTGGGTGTTGGTGTGGAGTTTGATGACCCGTCTGGGGAAGGATCGGTCGGGGCGTATCGCTTCGGGATGAAGCGCGACCTGATCAACGGCGGCTTGGATCAACTCGGTCAGCACGTTGGCCGTCGAACGGATCATCACAACCACCCGGTGTTTCATCGTCGACAACGCGCGACTGAAGTTCACCGGGTAGCGGCGTTGGCGCCGCCGGTGCGTGTGTTTCACCTGCACCTGGGCGGCGAAGCGTACGAGCGAACACAGATTGGTGGCCAGGATCTTGGCGTAGAAGCCCTGTTCCACGCTGAGCAGTGATCGCCCTGACCCGTTCTCGATCTCCACCCAGTGCTTGAGCCGCTTGTAGGCCTCCTCGATGCCCCAACGCTTGCGAACTGATCACCGTGTCGGGGCGTTGACCGGATGCAAAAGGCCCGTTGCAGGCGCCGATGCAAGGCATAGAACCAGAACGCCCCGTAGCCCCGGTCATAGAGGATCAGATCGTTCGGCTGGCTGCGTTCGAGGTGGCCCTGGGCGGCCTCGCGCTCCGGGCTATGGGCCGGTAGCAGTGCGGCATCAATGATCAGCTGGTGGTGGACATCGTAGAACACCGAGCCGACCGCCAATGGGCAGGCGACCGCCGCCCGATTGCCGCCATGCACGCCGAAAGCGGCAACAACCTCGGGCGTATCCGGCAACCGAACCGTGGTGCTGTCGATGGCGCACAGACGGTGTCCCTTCCACGTGCTCATTCCCGATCCCGGGGCATATACCGCATCGATCAGTGCGTCGTTCAACTCAATGAAGGCGTGATGGGAAAGGTGGCGGCGGGCTTGGAAGAATGCAGATTTGGTGACCGACGCGGCGGGCGCGTCAAAGGCGGCACGCTCGAAGAAGGCATCCAGTTCCACTTGGGCCGAGTGGGCTCGAAGGTTGAGCAGCTGAAGGATCAGCAGGGGGAAATCGAGGCGGCGCGAACGGGTGAAGGCGGTGGGCTTGAGGCGGTGACGGGCTCGGAACGCCTCGTCGTGAACAGCATCGTGGATATGGGTATAAGCAGTCTTAAATG
>JBMYTY010000449.1:0-2005 GCA_049604855.1 Gammaproteobacteria bacterium
GTTGGTGTCAACACGATTACAGCGCCTTTTAGCCCGGCCCCGATCTCGCCCGAATCGAATGGATTAGTGAAGGTTCCGTGCCTTGCCCGCCGTGCGCGCGGGCGCATTCGCCTTGTCTCCGCTGCTCGCGGTCGCGGTAGCCGCTCGGACATCGGACAGCACTTCCTCCATGGCCAACATCTCCATGGGCCGATGGAAATGAAAGCCCTGGCCGTGCTCGCAGCCCATCTCCATGAGCGCGGCGGCCATATCCCCGGTCTCCACGCCTTCGGCAACAACCCCTTTGTGCAGATTGAAGGCCAGATTGACGATCGTACGCACGATCTCCCGGTTGTCCGCGCCTTCCTCCATGGCCAGGACAAAGGCCTTGTCCACTTTCAGGATATCGAAGGGGAAACGGTGCAGATAGCTGAGTGATGAATAACCGGTGCCGAAGTCGTCGATGAGCAAAGCGATACCCATGGCGCGCAGTTGTTGCAGTTGGCGCAAGGCCTTTTCCGATTGCGCCATGACCACGCCCTCGGTGATTTCGATCTTGAGCCTATGCGCCTCAAGGCCCGAATCACGCAGGGAGCGAAGAACGAACTTGGCCAGGTCGGGCTGTTCGAAGTGTCCACCGGACAGGTTGACCGAGGCGTAAAACCCCGGCGGAAGAAGCCCCCTCTGTTCCCATTGCCCCATCTGCCAGCAGACGGAACTGAGCACCCAACGATCGATGCCCACCATGGCGTGCGATGCCTCAGCGGCGGCCACGAATCTCTCCGGGTCGACCTGTCCGCGCTCCGGATGCTGCCAGCGCAGCAGGACCTCCATGCCCACCACGGAGCCGTCCTCCAGCCGAACAATGGGCTGAAAGCGAAGACGGAACTGCTGGAGCTCCAGGGCCTGACGCAGGTCGGATTCCAGGTGCAACTGCTCCGCCGCATCACTCCCGCGATGGGCGTCGTACAGTGTCGGGCGACCGGAATGCACGTCCTTCGCCTGGTCCAAAGCGGCGGCGGCCTGACGCAAGAGCGTGGACGCATCGATTCCGTCCCGTCCGGCGAACGCGACGCCGATATGGGTGGACACCGAGATCACCGTGCCATCGAGATCCACCGGTGCCTCCAGGGCGTCCCTGACCACCTCCGCCAGTTGCAGCGCATCCGCGGCGACACTGGCATCGTCGAGCACGATCGCGAACTCACCACCACCCAGGTGGGCAAGGAACACCGCGTCGGACACCGCGTCCCGCAGCCGGTCCCGCATGGCCAGTAGAAGGGCATCACCGGCGTTGAACCCCAGGCTGTCATTGACCAGGGTGAACCGTTCGACCTTCACCAGCAACAGCCCGCAGTGGCGGGTCGCGTTCGCGCGCCCCAGGGCTTCCGACAGATAGCTGAGGAAGCCCCCCCGGTTCGGCAAGCCCGTCAATTCATCGCTGGAAACCTTGGAATCGACGACACCCTCGACCTCGTGCAAGCGGGTCTCGTCGGAGAATGAACCGGTCATGCGCAGTGGAATGCCGTTCTCGTCCCGATCAGTCACGCCGTAAGCCTGGACCCAGACCCACTCCCCTTTGTTTCTGCGCAGTCGGAATCCCACTTCGAACTGCCGTTCGTTACTGGCCCGATGTTGCTCGACCGCATCCATAAGGGACGAGATGTCGTCCTTGTGCACGCGCGAGAACCAAACATCGATGGGGGCTCGCTCCGGCTGGTAACGGGTATCGAGCATCGCCGTCCACTTGTTCGACAGGGTCACGACATCGCGCACCATGTCCCATTCCCAAAGCACGTCCCGGCTGCCCTCGATCAGGCGTTCAACCCTGGCCTCCGCCGCGCGCACGGCATCCTCGGCCTGGATGCGGTCCCGCAGGTCCTGAACGGATGCGGCGAAAACCCGGCGCGCTCCGATCCGGGCCTCGGATATCCTCATGGTCACGGGAAACTCCACACCCTCGCGGCTCAAACCGTCCACGCGGATGCTCTTACCGAGAATCCGCGACCGTCCCTGGGTGACGTAG
>JBMYTY010000450.1:0-2003 GCA_049604855.1 Gammaproteobacteria bacterium
CATGATGGCGTCGTGGTAGTCGAAGAAGGCGCGGAACTCGCCCGGGCGGCGGGCCAGGGTGATGAACACGTTGGGAATGAAACCTGCCTTCTCCTGCACGGCTTCGATGCGTTGGCGGATGTCCTCGGGCATCTCGTCCAGGTTGGGTACGGGGTAACGGCTGACTTCCGGAAGCTGGGCAGTGGTCATGGTGTGGGCTCTGGTCCAAGGGTCTAGGGCGATACTACCAATGGCCTGTTTTCGTGGTGACGCTCACGCGCCACAGTGGCCTCGCGGCACCGGCGGCGGGTGAGACCAGGGAGGCCACCCGCATAGCCGCATCGTTCAAGAACACCATGACACGGAGAGGAATCAAGTCATGATCAAACGGATGTTTCTTGGGGCACTGATCGCCCTGTTCAGCGTCACCATGGCCGTCGCGGCCGCATTGGTGAATCTCAATACCGCCGACGCTGACGCGCTTTCCGCGCTCAACGGTATCGGTGAATCCCGGGCCCAGGCCATCGTGGCCTACCGCGATGCCAATGGCCCGTTCAAGAGCGTGGACGACCTGGTACAGGTCAAGGGTATCGGCGAGAAACTGCTCGCCAAGCTCAAGCCCATGCTCACGGTTGAATAGAACGCGAGCTTCGCTTTCATCGAAAGGGATGGCGGCCCGGGCAGAGATGTCCGGGCCGTTTTTTTTGCGGCGGTGGAAAGTTGGAAATGTGAACCGTGAGGTGTGAAAGGGTTGGTGTCGGCTGCGCCGACGATGTGTTCGGGGTCGGAACCGGGCACCGGCCCTGCTACGTGTTTGGAGTACAGACCTCGGTCTGACCGCGCGCAGCGTGTTCCCCGGACTGGAGACCGGGTGCGCGAATCTGGCCCAAGCTCACCCTCTGAGCCTGCTCGCCACGAATACTGTAATCAATTACAGTATTTGGCCCTGGAGCTCCATGTCAGCGCCATGTCAGCTCTATGTCAGCGCCATGTCAGTTCCGGGGTCGTCACAGCGGGCTCCCCATGTCTGACAACTCTTATTACGAACTGCACTGCACCACGAACTTCAGCTTTCTGCGCGGCGCCTCCTACCCTGAGGAGCTGATCGGGCGCGCGGCGGAGTTGGGCTATGGCGGTCTGGCCATCACCGATGAATGCTCCCTGGCGGGTGTGGTCCGGGCCCATGGCAAGGCCAGGGAGCTGGGACTGCCCCTGATCGTGGGTACGGCCATCGGTCTGCACGATGGGCCCCGCCTGGTGATCCTGGCCACGGACCGGGAGGCCTATGGTGACCTGTCCCAGCTCATCACCCGGGGACGCCGTGCGGCGGGCAAGGGTGAGTATCGATTGGGGCGGGCGGATTTCCTGGAGTTGCCGCTCAAGGGCTGCCTGGTGTTGTGGTTGCCCGGCGATGATCCGGACGAGGAACAGGGCGAGTGGCTGGCGGCCCGCTTCCCGGGGCGTTCCTGGCTGGCGGTGGAGTTGTTCGGCGGGCAGGGCGACCGGCGCCGCTTACGGCAGCTTCGACGCCTGGGCGGACGCACGGGGCTGCCCCTGGTGGCCGCGGGTGATGTGCACATGCATCGGCGGGGCCGACGCGCCCTGCAGGATGTGCTCACCGCCATCCATGGTGGCAGGTCCCTGGACACCCTGGGCAAGGAGCTGTTTCCCAATGGTGAACGGCATTTGCGCCCCCTGGATGTGGTGCGGCGGATCTATCCCGAGGACCTGGTCGCCGAGACCGGGGTCATCGCCCGCCGTTGTCGGTTCTCCCTGGATGAGCTGCGCTATGAATATCCGGGTGAATTGGTGCCCGAGGGACTGACCCCGGCCCAGCACCTGCGCGCCCTGACGGAGCAGGGCATGGCTGTGCGCTTCCCCCACGGTGTACCCCAGCGGGTGCGTGATCAGGTGGAGCACGAGCTGAAACTGGTGGCGGAGCTCAACTACGAGGCCTATTTCCTCACCGTGCACGACATCGTCCGCTTTGCCCGTTCGCGGGGGATTCTCTGCCAGGGGCGCGG
>JBMYTY010000451.1:0-1996 GCA_049604855.1 Gammaproteobacteria bacterium
CGAGGCACCGGAGTTCCTGCTGCGTCCCATCGCCAAACGCATGGAGATCCCCTACTGGCGCGGCACCATCTGCGCCTACCTGATGAACCAGTACCTGCCCAAGCCGCCCGTGGTTCATCCGTTTGGCGACAAAAAGGTCGATATAGCCCGCAAGATCTGCAACGAGTTGGGCTACGACCTGTCCCATGCCATCGCCTATGCGGACAGCTCCGACGACCTGCCCCTGCTCGGTGAGGTTGGCAAGCCGGTGGTGGTGCACCCCGACCGCCGTTTGCGTCGCGAGGCCCAACGCCAGGGCTGGGAAATCATTCTCTGACCCCGCCTCGCCGGGTTTCCTCCATGCACCCGCCTTAGGCCGGTGAGAAAAGCGACGGCCTCACGCCGGGTTCACCGGTCTCCCTTTTCCCTGAGGCGGGCGTTGTCCACCGATTGATCGCCCAGGTAGTCGCGACGCAGAATGGCATCGGATGTGGGCGGCATCTGCAGGTAAAAGCCCTGCTCCCTCAGGCCGGCCATCACTTCCCCCACGTTCGCCCTGGCCAGGCGTCGATCTTCGTCCAGGGCGAGTTCCATGACCCGCTCGGGCTCACCAAACGACTTCATCAACACTTCGGGTACGGCGGAGAAATCGTCCGCGTCGCGCAGGTAGAGGTACATCTCCGCCTTGCGAGGGCTCTTGTAGACCACACAGCTGATGGGGTCGGACGAACGGGAGACATCATTCATGGGCGTGGGATTCGCGGGTTGTCAGAAGGCCTTCAGGGTGACCATCACTGTATGGCGCTGGACGATACCGAAAAGCCCCGACCGGCTCACGACCACTTCCACGGTTTCTCCGTGCCCCTTGCCCATGATGGCGAGATAGACGTCATCCATGGCGGTGATCGAACGCCCGGCAATGCGCAGCAGACGGTCCCCTTCCTCCAGTCCCGCCTGCTCCGAACCACCGCCCTTCGCGAGGCGCTGGATGCTGACGCCTTCATCGTCCGCGGCCATGTAGATGCCCAGTTTGCCAGCCGGAGGCAGCGTTCTGGGCTGGGTCATGAGCAGGAAATCCGCGTCCCCAGGGGCATAGACCTGGCCATCGCTCTGGAGGATGGTGGTCACCCGCTCGCCCAGGCGTCGCTCCAGGCGGTCGGGAATACCCACCCGCCCCGCCACATGTCCGCTTCCCGCCAGCACCACCATGGGGCGCCCCGGATTGGCACGCAGCCAGCGGGCCGCCGTGTCCGCCATGGTCTCGTCCCAGATCAATTGCACATCGAGGAAACGCTGAAAACTCGGCTTGTGCCCGGGCGGAGCGGGATGAGCATCGAACACGGCACGCAGGCGATCCGCGTATCCGCCCACTTCCCGATCCATGCCCTCGGGCAGTCGGCTCTTGAGCTCATCGGACAGGCCGTCCATCCCGTCCGGTCCCATGGCGGAGGTCACCTCCGTCTCCATATTCAAAGCACGCAGCGGAATGCCGTGCTCGCGGGCATAGGCCAGAATGGGCCGATAGAGGCGAAAGTCGAAACGCCAGCGCTGGAAGTACTCGCTCTGCTTGAGCATGTCGGCCTCGTCCAGGCTGCCCGCGACGTAGGCATCGAGCACCGGCTGAAACGGACGGTGAAAGAACTCCATGCCGATCGCCATGTCCGGCTGGCGCGCGTGCAGGGCCTTGATCACCGCCAACTGGTTGAGGTGGTGGTCAAGCCGGTCATGGGTCTCTCCCACCACGATCACCCGTGAACCGGAGATTTGCCCGATGATCCCGTCCAGCGAGCGCACCTGGTCAAGGGATACGGCGGAGACCGCCTTTGGATCGACCGCCTCATCTCCGGCGTGCGTGCCATGGGCGCCTCCGACCGAACCGGGCATCGCCACCGCCACTGGGGTCGTCAGGGCCACAATCAGTGGCAACATCCGCATAGCCATCGTTTCACGTCTCATATCAGGTAACCGTTCATCGTGAGTAACCGGATGACGCCCCCGGTGCCGAACACACTCCGGC
>JBMYTY010000452.1:0-1991 GCA_049604855.1 Gammaproteobacteria bacterium
TCTGTGATTACTCAGAGGAGATCGCGCGCCACCGCGAGGCGATGGGGCCTCTTGCCGTGTCGTTCGGGCAGGGGCTCCAGATGACCAATATCATCAAGGACATCTGGGATGATCGTGAGCGTGGGGTCTGTTGGTTGCCGAGGGATATCTTTGCCGCCCATGGCTTTGATCTCAGCGCACTGGGTACATCGGTCAGCGACCCGCGTTTCGAAGCGGGCCTCGCGGATCTCATCGCAATCGCCATGGGACATTTACGGAACGCCCTACGGTTCACGCTCTATGTGCCTTCCCATGAGAAGGGAATCCGCAATTTCTGCCTATGGGCCATAGGTATGGCTGTGTTGACCCTGCGCCGGGTGAATGACCAGCGCAATTTTCGTTCAGGCTCGGAGGTGAAAATCAGCCGACGATCCGTCCGGATGACGGTACTCGGCTCGAGGTTGAGTGCGGGGTCTGATGGCATGTTGCGGCTTATGATGAGCATCCTTGCGCGTGGACTGCCGAGGCTGCCACTGGATCAGGAGCAGCGGCTTACCCGTGTGGGGCCGCAGCCGGAGTTGGGTGCCTGATGGCGGGTGGAGCGCCAGGGCCCATGGATGATCTCAGGTCCGACCTGGTATCCCTATCCTTGGCTCGTGCCATCGTGGCCTGGATGGGATTCGCGCGACGAATGGCTTGGTTGGTGGTGCCCGCGGCGATTGTCGCGTTGGTGCTCTCCATGCAGTACATCCACTCCCGCGTCGGTTTCGACGCTAGCCCGTTATCCCTGGCGAAGCCTGATCTGAACCGTCGCCAGGCCGAGCGTGATTTTCGCGCGCGCTTTCCGCTGGCCCAGGAGCCGCTGCTGGCCGTGATCGACGGCCCGACGGAGGAACAGGTACATGAGGCCGCCGCCGCATTGATCGAACGCGTCGGTCGAGACCCGGGTGTGGCCGACGTTCATGACCCCTACAGCGTTCCTGAACTGGCCGGCCTGCGATTGCTCCGCATCGATGATGAAGGCATGCGCAGCTTTGAACAGCGGATTCTTGCGTTTCAGCCCGTTATCAGTGGCTTGCCGGAGAAGCCGCGCATCGGGCACCTGACAGCGCGCCTAGCGGACTTGGCTCGTTCCGACCGTGCGGGTGATCTCCTCTCCGTCCGGATCCTGGATGCCCTGACGGAGGCCATGGAAGCATCGCTTCGCAATGAGAGCCGTCTGGTTTCATGGCTGGACCTGGCTTTCGATCGACGCACGGACGGTGGGCACCGACGCATACTGCGTATCGCCCCGGACCCGGCTCAGCGCGAGGGACAGGCGCTGAAACAACTGGCGGACCGCCTGCGTGGCGCGGCCGGTTCGCTGAGCCTGGGTGAGGGCGTTCGGGTTCGAATCACCGGCCAGGGATTGCTTTCGGTATCGGATTCGGAGATCGCGGAGTTCAACTGGGTTGCCCTCTTCCTCGCGGCCGGCCTGGCGGGGCTCATGCTTTACCTCGGCATCCGGTCCATGAGAATTGCCGTCGCGGTGGGTATTTCCTCTCTGTTGGCGGGAACGGCCGCGGTCGGTTTGGCTGTGTTTTTCTTCGGTACCGTCAACCTGCTCAGTGGAGCGGCCGTGCTGTTATGCGCGGCTTTGGCAACTCATTTTTCCATTGTCCTGGGCATGGGGTATTACTCCGGCCGCGTTGCTGCTTTGCCCAATGATCGGGCCTTGGTTGGCGCCGGAATGCGCACGGGAGCGGGCATGGTCGTGACGGCGCTGACGGCCCTCTTGGGGGGATTCGCCCTGGTCATCATCGGACGTGACGGAGTGGTTGAGTTCGGCATGGTCAGTTCCGCGGGCGGAATCATTGCGTTGCTGGTGACCGTGACCTTCATGCCGGCATTCCTACATCTGTTCAAGGCACCGGAGGGACCTCGCGATTCCCTGCAAGGCGTAAGCCTGGGTGCGGTGATCGCGGGGATGGGGTTCAACTTCCGCCGGTTCGCGCTCCTTCCGTTGTTCCTGC
>JBMYTY010000453.1:0-1990 GCA_049604855.1 Gammaproteobacteria bacterium
TCTGTCTGTGTACCACGTCCTCGCAAGTCCTGGCGGAGGACCACGCGTCATCGCGTCCCGCGGGCACCAACCTGTTCAACGCAACGGAAGCGGCCGAGCGCGCTCGACTGGATGCCGCTGACCGTGCCTTGGGTCGGGGCTACAAACTGCTCTTGCAGGACAAACCGGTCCGCGCCCTGCCCCACTATATCGAGGCCGCGACCCTCGCCCCGGAGTCCAGCGAGATCTGGCAGGAACTGGCGATCATCCTTTACCGGACCGGCCACTACCAACGTTCAGTCCAATCAGCCTGGCGCGCCATCGACCTCGACGCCGAGAACGCCAAAGCCTGGCTGAACCTGGCCCAGGCCCTGGCCCGAGGGGGCGCATTACGTCAGTCCGCTCAGGCACTGGCCATCAGCCGACGTCTCGGAACACGTACCAGCAAAATTCACCCGCGCCTGCAGGACCTCGCCTTCATCGCCTGGTCCCATGGCCAGAACGAGTTGGCCCGGGGTCTGTTCCGGAGTGTGCTCAAGGAAGATCCGGACGCACTCACCGCGCGTCTCGGCGACCTCATGCTCGATATCGATGAAGGCCGCCCCGGCTCGCCCACACGCATGGAAGCCCTGGCGGCGGAAGCCCTTCGTGGCGGCAGGGACAGCGTCGCCCGGAGCGGTTTGAATTTCGTGCGCGAACACCGACGCCACGGGCGCCTGTTCTATCCCACGGCTATCGCGCCCTACACCGCGCTGCATTCCAATCTCCATGAACGGCCGGCGGTGGGCCGCTCACTGGGTTTGGAGATCCTGCCCTACAACCTGCACGGCTATCCGATCAGCTACACCATATCGGTCGAGTTCCGTACCCCGGAAACCTGGCATGTGATCGAGGACGACGAGGACGAGGGACCGGGCCGCCTGCTCACCGTACTGAGCGATGATCCGAGCAACCTGAAAATGCGCGTACGTCTGCTCGAGGGCGCCATGCTCGGCCCCGAGGCACAGGCCCGCCTGCGCAACGTCCACGACGAGTTGCGCCGCTCCAATGGCCTGCCACCAAAGGATCTTGATCTGTTGCAGGGCCAAACGCCCATCGGCCCCCTCTACGTGGTGCGGCTTTTCGATCCCTCCGCCCTCGGCGGAGAACGAAATGCCAAACGCTTTCCTTACCGCTACCGGGGCTTCATTCTCGGCGAGGCCATGACCATCCGGATCGAGGCCAACACCTGGGACGATGACGATTCGGCGGCCGCCGGGCTGCAAGAGGTACTTAGCAGCTTCCGACTTCGAGGACGCCTGCGGACCGCGAATACGGCCGAGCACGAGGACGGCTGAACGCGAAACCAGCGGGGTGCCATGCCCCCGACCCGGTTTTCCCTCCTGCCGGGTCAATGCCCCCCCAACATGGCCGACCCGCCCCCCCGCGCCTTATAATGCGGCGTTTTTCCCAGCGGATAACGCCCCCCCCATGACAGACCTCGACGCCCGCCACGACCCGCATACCATCGTCCAGATCCTGTCCGAGGCCCTGCCCTACATCCAGCGATTCCTGGGCAAGACCGTGGTGATCAAGTACGGCGGCAACGCCATGGTGGACGAGCAACTGAAAGCGGGCTTCGCCAAGGACATCGTGCTGCTCAAACACATCGGGGTGAACCCGGTGGTGGTGCACGGGGGCGGTCCCCAGATCGGCGAGTTGCTCAAGCGCATCGGCAAGGAGAGCGAGTTCATCCAGGGCATGCGCGTGACCGATTCCGAGACCATGGATGTGGTGGAAATGGTGCTGGGTGGATTGGTGAACAAGGAGATCGTCAACCTGATCAACCGCCATGGCGGCCGCGCGGTGGGCCTGACCGGCAAGGACGGCGACCTGATCCGGGCGCGCAAGCTGGCGATGAATCGCAACGCCGACGATTCCCAACCTCCTGAGATCATCGATCTGGGACACGTGGGCGAGGTCGAATCCATTGATGCGTCGGTGGTTGCCATGCTCGACAAGGGTGACTTCA
>JBMYTY010000454.1:0-1979 GCA_049604855.1 Gammaproteobacteria bacterium
CCCATCACGTCCGACCAGGTAGTTGGACGGATAGGCGTAGACCTTCCAGTCGCGCACGGCCTCGCCGTCGCGGTCCAGCAGCACGGGGAAGTTCACGCCCAGGTCCTTGGTGAAGGCGTGGATGCGCTCGGCATCCTCGCCGATGTTCACCGCCAGCACGTGGAAGCCGGTGCCCTCCAGGCGCTTGACCAGGCGTGCCATGGAGGGGATCTCCTCCAGGCAGGGGCCGCACCAGGTGGCCCAGAAGTTGACCAGCACCACCTCGCCCTTGAGCGCTTCCAGGTCCAGGGTGCGTTCCTCGTCGAGCACCTCCAGGGCCAGTGCGGGGGGCTGGGGGTCGCCGCTGAATGGGTGCAGCCGCGAGGTGCGCGCATGCTTGCGCGTGCCGTTGTCGGCCTGGGTGTCGACTGATCTGCCGTCCGGTTCGGGCGTGGGCATGCGGGCCATGAGGTTCATCGTGCGGATCAGTATCGCGGGCAGACGTTCGCGGGCCTCGAAGTCACGGGCCTCGAGGTCGTTGTCGGGGCGCGCATGGAAGCCGCCTTTCACCCCGCGCAGGGCCTGCGTGAACACGGCGCCGCCGGATTCGGACAGGGCGGCGCTGATATCCCCGGTACGGGCGAACTTGGTCGAATACTCGGGCTGGATGAGCAACACCGGCCAGCGGTTGGCGCGCGCCACCGGCACGTAACCCGCCTCCTCGCCAATGGTGAAGGTTTCCTCGATCAGGTGTGGGTGGACGAAGGCGAATCCGACCAGCTCCGACCCCAGGCGTTCCTGCTGCCACAGGCGACCGGCGGCCAGTGCGAATTGCGCGACCCGGCCGGAGGCGAACACCAGGACCCGCTCAAAGCCCCGGTTCACTGCCTCGCGAATCAGGTCGCGCAGGTCGGCCGCCTCAAATGCACGCACGCTCTGGCGCCCGGTGGGCTCCAGGTAGGAGCCGTGCAGGTCGACGGCCCACACGTCCACGTCCCGGTCCGACAGCCCCAGGGCAACCGGCACATGACCCGCGCCCAGTCCGCGTTCGGAGGGCAGCCAGATGACCAGCCGCTTGCCGTCGCCCTTGTAATGGGTGAGCGCCATGGCGGTGCCACCGGGCAGTTCGATGTCCTCGTGGTCCTGGGCTGGTGCCACCGGGCTGAAGACGAGCCCCAGCAACAACACACACAGCAGCATTGGGACGCCGACAGGGGGGAAATCGAGGAATGCGAAGCGTTGGGCCATGGCGGGTGTGCAGCGCGATTACGAGGAGAAACGGGCGAAAGGTGGATGTGACCCCGGTCTATTTCAAGGCGCCGGAGAGCAGTTGTTTGATGGGCATGGCCTTGCCGTTCAGGGTTAGTTCGAGCCCGGTTTCAAGCCGCGCGGAGGTGCCGACCATGCCGTCTTCCACGACCAGAAAACCCTGTCCGGTACTCAGGTTTAGCGCCATATCGGCCATGCGCTCCGCCGTGGCCTGAATCTGCTCCTCGCCGACCTCACGCCCCTGATCCTCGAAGAAGGAGCGCACCTCGGGGAGGTTTCTCCGCGCCATGCTCGTGCGCACGAAATCCAGGTTCATCTTCAACGCGACATCCCCGGACAACTTGCTGAGCAGGACCAAGGGCTTGGCGAAGGCCGTTTGATCGATGTCTCCCGCGTCGTTCAATTGCAGATGCAGCTTGCCGTCCATGAGGGGGGCGCCGTCGCGGGACGCTGAGAGTCGGGTGACCTCGAAGAACGGCCCCTGATCGCCCGAGCCGCGCAAGACCTTGGTCAGGGTCTGCGTGAGTATCCCCGCGATGGCGTCCTTGTCTTTCTCGAAGCGGAGCTTCCACTGCAGGGCCATCAGGTCTTCGGCGGCTGCGCGCGACAGCCCACCCAGGCCGAGTGCCAGGTGAAAGCGTATGTCGCCATCCTTCTCGGGGGCGACTCCGGATACCTGGATGCGTTCCGCGGCCATGAGCACGCGTGCGTGCAGTCCACGGCTCTCACTG
>JBMYTY010000455.1:0-1976 GCA_049604855.1 Gammaproteobacteria bacterium
TTCCATGGGGGATAGAAGGCGTTACCGCGCGAATAGACTAGCGCTGCGTTTCCGGGTGGGGGCCGGGGGCTGAAACGGGAACTTCGATACTGAATCGGACGGATTGTTGATCTATGTTTTCGGCGCGTGCGCGGCCGCCGTGAAACAGGGCGACGAGGCGCACGATGTAAAGACCCAGGCCCAGGTGGGGCCTGGCCTGGTCCGCGCCGCCGGAGCGGACCGAAACCATGGAATCGAATAGGCCCTCGCGCATGTCATCCGGGAGTGTCGGGCCGGTGTTGGTCACCGCGAGTCGCCAGAAAGATCCGCTGCGTTGGATGGACAGGCCGATGGTTGTGTCCGCGATGGCGAAGTCCACGGCGTTGTCGACCAGTTTGTCCAGAGCCTGGGCGATCAGGTCGGGTGAGCCCGTCAGCCATGCGGGTTCATCCGGAAGCTCGATATCGAAGCGTGCACCGGGATAGGCATCACGGTATCCCTGAGCGCAGTTGCCCACCAAGGCCGCCAGGTCGAAGGGTTCGCGTTCCATCTGGTCGATGGCCTGCTCCAGGCGACGTGCCTCGCTCATGCGGATCAGGATGGTGCTGAGTCGTTCCAGGCCCTCGCGCGCCCGCTTGCCGTAGGTGTGCGCGTCCGGGCCGAGATCCATCGCATCCAGGTTGTCCAGGGATGAGCGGACCACCGCGACGGGGGTGCGCAGTTCATGGGAAAGCTTGCCCGCCATGGTCTCCAGGTAGCGCGTGTAATGCCGCAGACGCGTCATGAGTTTTTCCATGTCCCGCGCGAGATCGCCGATTTCATCCCCGGCACGGGTGCCGGGGATGCGCACATGCAGGACCTGGCCATCCTCGGCGATGGCATTCGACGCCGCGTCACGAAGCCGACGGATGCGCCCCGAAAGCCTTGCCGCGAATAGCACCAGCAACAGGGCGACCGCACCGAACACCGCCAGGGTGAGACCCAATAACTGCTCAAGGGCACGCCCCTGAAGGGTGAGTATGGCCGCCGTGGTCTGTTCAGCGAGCACGGCCCCCATGGGACGTCGTGTCCCTGAACCGGTCGCATCGATGGGCTCGGAAGCGGTCAACAGGTGTGTGCTCCCATCACCGAGGACCCGCCTTTGCAACAGCGCTTCGCCCTGCAGCGCCTCACGGACCTCCGGTCCATCCAATTGGCCCGCATGTTCCCTTGGGTCAGTGAATCCATTGCTCAGCAGTGAGCGCGTCAGCTGGACGATACGCGCGAGCAGCGATTGGTCGGCGGCCCTTTCCTCCGGGCTTTGCAGACCGCCGCCCATGGCCAGTACCCGACCCGCGTGATCCACGACCCAGATACGGGCGCGGGAGCGGTCCAGGGTGGCGAGCATGTCGGAAATGTCCTGGGAAGGCAGGATCAGCGGAAGCGGCTCCGCATCACCCTGTGTGCCCGTGGAGGAGCGATGCGTCCCGCCGTGGGCGCCGCGTTCAACCACTGTCAGTGAGAGCCCGCCCGCCGCCAGGTTGGCGGGCAGGCTGAATTCGAGGGACCAGCCGTCGGGCCGCGCCGTCCACTGGGCGGGGATGCGGTTTTCATTCCAATAGCGCTCGATTCCCGCTCCATCGCGGTAGGCAAGCCGGGCATTCAACCAGCCGGGGGCCGCGCTCGCGAAAACATAGCGTCGCTTGATTCCGGAACCGGTGCGGGTGACCAGTTCGACATGGTCACCGGAGCGCGGGCGTCCGGGTTCGCGTTGAAACACGTTGCCCTCCCCATGGACACGTACGAGCCCGAACAGGCGAGGGCCACTGCTGCCGAGCAGGAGGGTGGGGCGGGGTTGCGAACCGGTGCCCAGGGACTGGCCGTTATGGCGCAGGTCGCCCCAGTCGTCGGCGTAGCCGTCCAACTGCAGGGGCCGCGGCAGCGGAAAGGCGTACAGGGCGGGGCCATCACTGGTGCGCGGAAACAGTTCGGGACGTTCGCGCAGGGCCGTGGCCACG
>JBMYTY010000456.1:0-1972 GCA_049604855.1 Gammaproteobacteria bacterium
CGATACAATCGGTCCGTCAGCGCCTCCCACCACAGGGGCCATGCAATAGGCTTACACCGCTGGAGCGGTGCAACTGCACTCCCACGCTGGAGCGTGGGAGCGAGATGAGCAACTTGGTCCGCGACATCCGCGAGATGGCCACGAATGTCCTGGGAGGGAAGATGAAGCGATACGAAGAGCTCGTTCGATTAACGGTGGAAAGCGCGTATTCCAATCTTCAAGAAGAGGCCGCCAGGCAAGGCTATGACGCCGTGCTGTGCGTGCGCCTGATGTCCACTTCGATCACACAGGGTGGTGCCGAGGTCATCGCCTACGGTACCGGCGCCAACTCCTCCGACTAACCGCAAATCGGCGGAGCTCGCCACTCTTCTCTTGTATTCCTCGGCTGCTTGAACAGATTCCAGGGTGGCGATTTCAAGGGCGGTATATCCTGTAACCGGCGCGGGCTACACAGTGTAAGTTGTTGAGCCCGCAGAAACTATGTGGGATCGTTTGGGTTAACCTCCGAGCTTTGCCGATCAACCCAGGCCTCGCGTATTCCAGGTTCCCTTCTACTGTGGTCTGGTATGTCCGTTCGGCTTGACCTTGCCACTGCTGAGCGCTTCTCTCCCATCTCGATCGCCATGTACAGCGCGTGCGCTTCCTCAGTACAGTTACTTGGCAGGGTCGTTCGAGTTTGAGTACTCATCTCGCTTCCTCCGCTGGGTTGATCGGTAAAGCTCGGAGGTTAACCCAAACGATCCTGCATAGTTTCTACGCGGGCTCGCCCAGACGTAGCGCAAGGCAGATCCTGCCGGCGAAGCAGCAATCGTTCGCGGCCGGGAAGTCCGCGTGCATGGTTGGTGGATCCAACCCGGTAGGGTGGGCATCGTCCACCCTCCTGAAAGGTGGGCGATGCCCACCCTCCCCGGCTCAGCCCGCTGCCTGAAGTCCCTCGTGAATCAATCGGTGCTTGGTCTCTTCGCGGGACTCGGTGGTGCTTTCGATGTGCTCGCAAAGCACTGCATTGATCAACTCTCGGTAATCACCACCGCCGACTTCATTGACCTGCTGACGGAACCAGTCGATGACCTCGTCATCCAGGAGCAGAGTGATTTCGGTGCGCCCGTCCCGCGAGGGGATCACCGGCCCGCGCTTGCCGGCACTGAAGTCGTAAGAGGTCTTCATAGCTCACCCGATGTATTGTTTGCGCTCGCTCGCATCCGCTTTTCGCGCCGAAATGATGCGGATAGTGTCCTGTCCGCAATAGGTATAGACCACAACCAACACCCGCCCGAATGCGTCAAGCCCGATGGAGGCGAAACGCTGCTCGTCATGCGCACTGTCCTCCACCCTCACGGACAGGGGATCACGAAAAACAGCGACGGCATCGGCGAGCTCGACGCCGTGTTTGCGAAGGTTCGTGCGTTGCTTGTTCGGATCCCATTCGAATTGCATGACCAAGCAAGCAATCACATTCGATCATAGCCTACAACACCTTGGCCACCAGCCGGATCGACGGATCGCGCCGGTCCGGCTCGACGCGAAAGCCGAGCGAGCGCATCAGCGCCAGCATGCGGGTGTTTTCCGTCAGCACCTCGCCGTCCATGACCTTGAAGCCGCGCTCGCGGGCGTTCTGCATCAGGGAGCGCATCAGCCGGGCGCCGATGCCGAGATTCTGCCACTGATCGGAGACCACGATGGCGAACTCGCAGGCATCGCCGCCGGGGCGGGACATGTAGCGGGCGACGCCGACCTCGACGTCTCGGCCCAGCATATAGGACACCCACTTTTCTACGCCCATGCCGAGATCCTGCACCAGAGATGCCCGGGCCCGGGTACGCAGACATCAGTCGAGACTCGGCAAGGCACGACCTTGGACTCGCGCAAGGAATTCGACGGCCTTCATCCCGAACCAACCGTAACATTCGCCGTCGACGATGGCCGCGTTAACGTCCAACTCCCGGATCAAGGCTTCCTTGCCGACGAAAGG
>JBMYTY010000457.1:0-1971 GCA_049604855.1 Gammaproteobacteria bacterium
ATGGCGAACAGGTGCGTATCGGCCGCATCGGCCTGGTGGGCGAGGTCATTGCCCTGAAGGGCACGGATGCCCTGGTGCAGGCCTACGAATCCACCGAGATGTTGCGTCCGGGCGGCCCGGCCCGTGGCCTGGGGCATCCCCTGTCCGTGGAGCTGGGGCCGGGGTTGCTCGAAGGGATCTTCGACGGGGTACAACGCCCCCTGGAACGCATCGCCGAAACCGAGGGCGACAACATCCCGCGCGGCGTGGACATGCCCGCCCTGAACCGTGAGCGGCGCTGGACCTTCGTGCCCGAGCAGGGTCTGGAACAGGGCCAGCACATGGCCCCGGGCCGCGTGCTGGGCCGGGTTCGGGAGACCGAGACCATCGAGCACCGCATCATGGTGCCGCCGAACCTGTCCGGGGAGTTGATGGAGCTGGCCCCGGAGGGCGACTACACCCTGGATGACATCATCGGCCGCCTGCGCAGCCGCGATGGCCAGGTCCACAAGCTGCACCTCATGCAGCGCTGGCCCGTGCGCACCCCGCGCCCCTATGCCAAGCGCGACCACGGCGTGGCCCCGCTGATCACCGGCCAGCGTATCCTCGACACCTTCTTCCCGCTGCTCAAGGGCGGCAAGGGTGCCGTGCCAGGGCCCTTCGGCGCGGGCAAGACCATGGTGCAGCAGCAGGTGGCACGCTGGGCCAACGCCGACATCGTGGTCTACGTGGGCTGTGGTGAGCGCGGCAACGAGTTGGTGGACGTGCTGGAAAGCTTTCCCAAGCTCACCGACCCCTACACCGGCCGCCGTCTCATGGAGCGCACCCTGCTGGTGGCCAACACCTCGAACATGCCCGTGGTCGCCCGCGAGGCGTCCATCTATGTGGGCCTGACCATCGCCGAGTACTACCGTGACCAGGGCTACGACGTGGTCATGCTGGCGGATTCGTCCTCGCGTTGGGCCGAGGCCCTGCGCGAGGTGGCCGGACGCCTGGGGCATATGCCGGTGGAGGAGGGCTACCCGGCCTATTTGTCCTCGCGCCTGGCCGGTCTGTACGAACGCGCCGGGCGGGTGCGCACCCTGTCCGACGAGTCCGGTTCGGTCACCCTGATCGGTGCGGTGTCGCCTCCGGGCGGGGATTTCTCCGAGCCGGTCACCGCCCACACCAAGGAGATCATCCAGACCTTCTGGGCCTTGTCGAAGGAGCTGGCGGACGCGCGCCATTACCCGTCCGTGGACTGGGTGGACAGCTTCAGCCTGGATGTTCCCGTGGCGGCGCGCTGGTGGTCCAAGGAAGTGGACACCCACTGGGAGACCCGTCGTGCACAGGCCCTGGCCCTGCTGGCCCGGGACGCGGAGCTGTCGCGTATCGTCAACCTGGTGGGGCCCGAGGCCTTGTCCTCCGCCCAGCGCTGGGAGCTGGAGGGGGCGGCCCTGGTCAAGGACGCCGTTCTACAACAGAGCGCCCTGGATGAGATCGACACCTTCTGCTCGCCCGAGAAGCAGTTCCAGCTGCTCGATATGGTCATGGACCTGTTCGAGAAGGGGCGCGAGCTGATCGAGATGGGCGCCCCCGTGCAGGAACTGTCCGGCCACCCCATGTTGGCCCGGGCGCGGCGTATCAAGTCCAGTTTCAGCTCGGATCAGATGGAGGGCATCAAGGCCTTCCGCGAGGAGATCAACAGCAACTTCCAGACTCTGCGGAATGATTACCGGGGGAATAACGAGCCCGAGCCCGCGCCCGGGGGTGAAACCCATGCGAGCGAGGGGGCTGCCTGATGAGCATTCAGGAATACCGCTACGCCGCCGCGGCCGAGGGTGGCCTGCTGGTGGTGGAAAAGGTGCCCGGCGTTGCCTTTGGCGACCGGGTGGAGATCAACGACGCGACGGGGACCCGCCGCAACGGCCAGGTGATCCGCGCCGGGGAGCGCGAGGTGTTGGTGCAGGTATTCGAGGGCACCGAGGGCCTGGAACTGGAGGCCACCTGGGT
>JBMYTY010000458.1:0-1959 GCA_049604855.1 Gammaproteobacteria bacterium
GCGAACACTGGTCCCAGCAGTTACAACATCTGGGCGAACTGCCGGATAAGCGGCGCCATCGGCCAAGTGGCTTAGTCGTTCAATAGTCTCGTTACAGGTGACGACCAGGTACACAAACTCCCGCAGATTGCCTCGCTCTGGCGTCAACACCGCGAATCCGGTGCTGCCGGTCAGTTGCTGGTCGCCCGATCCGATCAAGGCGTACGACCGGTTTCCCGGACGCACCGTGCCAATGATCGTGTCTCCGTCATGCAAGACACGCCGTGCCCTGCTTGGCGCATCCTCAGTGGCAAAGACCTGGATATCTGAAATAACTCCATTCTTTGTGTTGGCGAGATCAACGTAGTGCACCTCGGCTGGTAGGGATTTTGTTTTCCACGTGTCCGCGTTCAGCTTGCAAAAATCAGCAATAGTTGCGGGTTCCCACCCCTCCGGAATCTCCCCAAGTTCGGAATCGACGAGGCGGTCGGGGAACAGGGCCAGGAGTTCGGGGGTGAGGTGCAGGCGGCGGCAGATGGATTCGGTGCTCTCGCCGCTGGCCTTGGCGCGCACGGGGTCGAAATCAACGAACCAGGACTGGAAGATCGCCCGCGCCATGGCCTCCAGGGTTTCGTTCATGCGGCGGTTGATGTCGATTTTGTCGTCGAGGGTGCTAAGTGTGTTCTCGATAGATCTACGTTCGCACTGATCTGGGAGGACGATTGGGATCTGCGCGACGTCCCGAAGGTTGAGGGTCGCTTGCACGGTTGTGTTCAAGCGACCGTAGATCGTTTGTCGTGCTTCGGGGGTCTTCAGGGCATAGGTCACCCATTTCGCTCCCACCACTTCGTCGATTGGAACCACCGCCACAGCACGAGCCACATTCCAGCCTTTGAGGGATTCCGGGGCGACAGCGGCCTCACCCACCGTGCCAACCAGAGTTAATAACAACTCCCCACCAGTCAGGCGGGTTCGTTCGTAGGGAGCTTCGCGACTATCCGCCACGCAAAGTGGGTTCTCGGTGGAAACTTGACCATTTCTTATATCTGCGACCCGAACTATTGGCACCCCGCCATCAACATGACTGCCTGGCTGAACTATTCCGTAAGAGATTTTGCGTTCTGGGGCCAAAAGATCAGAGAGCGGCAGTGTTTCGAAGTTAGCTGCCAAAACCCAGTCTCCCCAGATTCTTCTTAATCACACCCTCCAGCCGAGCACTCTCCTCAAACTGCTCCCCCAACCGCGCCGTCAGCCGCGCCATCTTCTCCTCAAACGGCTCGCCATCGTCCGCCTGCTCCGCCGCCCCCACGTAGCGCCCCGGCGTCAGCACGTAGTCGTGTTTGCGGATGGCGTCGAGGTCAACGGATTTGCAGAAGCCGGGGATGTCCTGGTAGTCCGGGGCCTCATCGGCGCCGCCCCTCACCCCCGGCCCCTCTCCCAAAGGGCGAGGGGAGAAATATGGGGTGCCTATCGGCACGCTTGTTAAGCCCCTCTCCCCCCGGGAGAGGGGTTTGGGGTGAGGGGCCGACGCTTGTGTAACTCCCACCATATTGACTCTAGGACGAGCTCTGTTCGAAGCAGCACATCGTCATTCCAGAATCGGATGACATGGATGCCGCGTTGTTCGAGGTAAGCGGTCCGCTTCGCGTCGCGTTGGTCTGATTCGACATGCTGTCCCCCGTCCAGCTCGATCGCGAGCCGCACCTCATGGCAGTAGAAATCGAGAATGTACGGCGGTACCGGGTGCTGGCGCCTGAACTTGAACCCGCCCAGGGCCCGACCGCGCAGGAAGAACCAAAGCCGGGTCTCGGCATCAGGCTGTTGCTGTCGGAGTGAGCGGGCGCGTTCACGGATGGCATCGGGTAGGGGGTGATTCTTCGCGTCCATGCGATGGGGCTCATGAGGCTACCTGCGAATCCTGCACTTGAGGAAACCCATCAGCCAGCCCCCGGCGAAGGACACGCCCATGGCTACGGCAAC
>JBMYTY010000459.1:0-1947 GCA_049604855.1 Gammaproteobacteria bacterium
CGCTGCGTACCGCGCTGATTCGGGATCTCACACTCGAGAAGCAGGCCCTGGAGGAGATGCGCATGGCGCGCGTGGCCGCGGAGCAGGCCGATCAGGCCAAGACCCAGTTCCTGGCGAACATGAGCCACGAGATCCGCACGCCCATGAACGGCGTGCTCGGAATGTTGGAGTTGTTGGCCGATAGCGGCCTGGGGACCGAACAGCTGAACTTCGTGCGCACCGCCGAAGGCTCGGCGCACACCTTGCTCAACCTGATCAACGACATACTCGATTTCTCCAAGATCGACGCGGGCAAGATGCATATCGAGGATATCGATTTCGATCTGGCGGACAACGTGGAAGAGGTTGTTGCCCTGCTCGCCCGCGATGCGCACGGCAAGGGCTTGGAGATCAGCAGTTTTCTGGAGGATGAGGTTCCGCCCATGGTGGTGGGTGATCCCTACCGTTTGCGCCAGATGCTCACCAATCTCGTGGGCAATGCCATCAAATTCACTGAGAGTGGCGAAGTGGTGGTGTCGGTCAGTCGCACCGCTCTGGCGGACGACGGCCATGAATCGGGCGATCAGGGCATGATGCTCCGATTCAGCGTGCGCGATACGGGTATCGGCGTCACGGAGGAGCAACGCGTGCAGTTGTTCCAATCCTTCCAGCAGGCCGATGGTTCCATCACCCGTCGGTTCGGCGGCACCGGTCTCGGCCTTGCGATTACGCGCAAGCTCGCCGAACTGATGGGCGGCGAGGCTGGCCTGGAAGCCGCACCCGAGCGGGGTTCGGTGTTCTGGTTCACGGTCAGGGTCCGGCCTTCCGCGCAGGCACGGGCCTGGACGCCGGCCGATCTGAGCGGACGCCATTGTCTGGTCGTTGACGACAACCACACCAACCGCGAGATCCTGACCCGATACCTGGCCAACTGGGGCATGAAATCGCTGGCCGTCGAGGACGGCGCATCGGCGCTCGACGCCCTGCGTCGGGCTACGGAGGAAGGCGAGCCCTTCGAGGTGGCGGTGATCGACTACCAGATGCCGGTCATGGACGGCGTGGAACTGACCCGTCGCATCCGATCCGACGCGGACCTCGACGCAACCCGCCTGGTCATGCTCAGTTCGCTCGGCCTGCCCAGCGAGGATGCGCGCCGTGCGGGTGTCGATGTCAGCCTGCTCAAACCCGTGCGCCAGAGCCTGCTGCACGAGACCCTGGCCAACCTGCTGACACGGGGCCGGAGCAGCGGACAACGCCCCGAGGAAGTGGTGGACAAGGCCCCGCAACTTACCGGTCGGATCCTGGTGGCCGAGGACAATGTGGTCAACCAGGTGGTCGCGCGAAAACTACTGCAGACCCTTGGTCTGGAGGTCGAGCTGGCCAAGAACGGCCTGGAAGCGGTCGAGGCCCTGGCGGACCCGGAGCACTTCGACCTTGTTCTGATGGACATGCAGATGCCGGAGATGAGTGGCGTGGAGGCCACCCGTGAGATTCGAGCGCTTCACCCGCCTGGGGACGGTCCCCGTCTTCCGATCATCGCCCTCACCGCCAATGCCATGAAGGATGATGTCGATGCCTGCATCGGAGCCGGAATGGATGATCACCTGCCCAAACCCGTGAACCGCAAGGCCCTGCTCGCCATGCTGCTGAAATGGCTGCCCACGGCGACGAAATCCTGATCCCTGGTGGCAGCGCCCTTCCGTCTCGCAATCCCCCCAACTCACGCCGCGCCCATCCCCCTCATATGTCCGATCCAGACACCGATTCCGGTGGCGGCCACATCGCCTTCCAGGACCGCTACGACGAACTCCACAGTCACTGCTTCGGCTGTGGACGAAACAATCCGCAAGGACACCATCTCAAGAGTTACTGGTCGGAGGAGCGGACCATCGCGCGTTTCACACCGCCCCAGCAGTACACCGGTGGGGTGCCCAGTCATGTATACGGCGGGCTGATCGCATCGCTGTT
>JBMYTY010000460.1:0-1941 GCA_049604855.1 Gammaproteobacteria bacterium
AATGCAAACATCGCTACAGGTACCATAGTAGGTTCAAATATTGCTAATATTGGGCTTGTATTTGGTATCTCCATGTTTGCCTTTGTGGGATCAAAGGGCTTAAGCAAAACTCCTCTTGTTTGTTTTGCTCTTTCTGTTGCCTGGTTATTTATTGCTCTGCAAGATCTAAATATTAATGTCTTCGAATCAATTGGTTTTATTGTAATCCTCTTGCTCTTTTTATATGGGTTGTATCAGGAAAGTGAATCCTCAGAAAGTTCAAAGAAGGAATTTGAAGCTAAAGAAATATTTTTTGCCTGGAGATCATCGAAGCCTTCACGGACTACGAGGCAGGCCGCCTGGCCCCTGAGTTGTCCTGACGGGTTGTCCTGACGGGTTGTCCCGAACAGGGCAACTATCGCCCGTGGATACCGGGTGATCGGCCATAATCGGGTCCTCCCGATCCGATCACCCGGTACGCGCCATGAAAGTCGCCCGCATCAAAGACCCTTCGGGGAACATCCAGCTCGTCACACCCCTGTCTGAAACCGAGGGCGAGGTTCTGGAGGGCAACATCATCTTCGGGCTGACGCCCACCGGCCGGACCATCGAGATCGTCCAGTGGCTGAGCCCCGTCGAGCCCGCCGACATCTATTGCATCGGGCTGAACTACCGCCGCCATGCCGAGGAGACCGGGCTGGAGATCCCCGAGAGCCCGGTGGTCTTCATGAAACCCAGTACCGCCCTGGCCCACCCGAATGCCCCGATTGTCATTCCCGCCGCCTGTACCCATGGCCCCGAAGTGGACTTTGAGGCCGAGCTGGCCGTGATCATCGGCCGCACCGCCAAGAACGTGAGCGTCGAGAACGCCCTGGATCACGTCCTGGGCTACACCTGCGCCAACGACGTGTCCTCGCGTAAATGGCAGATGCATGGTGGTGGCGGCCAATGGGTCCGCTCCAAGAGCTGGGACAGCTTCTGTCCCCTGGGCCCCGTCCTGATCACCGCGGATGAGATCCCGGACCCGAACAAGCTGGCCATCAGCCTGCGCCTGAACGGCGAGCTCATGCAGTCCAGCAATACCTCCGACATGATCTTCAACGTGCCCGAGTTGATCGCCTTCCTCAGCAGGGACACCACGCTGAGACCCGGTACCGCCATCCTCACGGGCACTCCGGAAGGCGTCGGCTTCACCCGCAAGCCACCGGTCTATCTCAAGCACGGCGACCACACGGCCGTGGAGATCGAAGCCATCGGCACCCTGCACAACGATGTGGTGGATCCGCGGGAAGGACCATGAACCTGACCGCCTTCGATCAATCGCTGACCGTCCAGGGCCTGGCCCTGGGCTGGTTCCTGTTGTGTTGGATCGGCTACCACGTCTACGCCAAGGAGAAATCGCGCACGGAGATCTGTCTCGCCAGCGTCATGCACATGTACCGTCGCCAGTGGATGACCGCCATGATTCACCGCGAGAACCGCATCGTGGACACCACGGCCATCGCCAACCTGGAGCGCTACGTGGGCTTCTTCGCGTCCAGCACCCTGCTCATCCTGGCCGGATTGATCACCATGCTGGGCTGGGAGGATCGTGCCATCGACCTGTTCAGCGCCCTGCCCCTGGCCACGCCCACGAACGCCCATGCCTGGGAATTCAAGATCGCGCTACTGCTGGTGATGTTCGTCTATGCCTTTTTCAAGTTCACCTGGAGTCTGCGCCTGTTCGGCTTCGCCAGTACCCTGATCGGCGCCGCCCCCCTGCACAACGACCCCAGGCTGAGCGACGAAATCGTGGAGGATTTCAGCGAACGCGGCGCGCGCATCATTTCCATGGGCTCGCACCACTTCAATTTCGGCTTACGGGCCTACTACTTCGCCCTTGCCGTGCTGGCCTGGTTCATCGCCACCTGGGCCTTCGTGGTCGCCACCGCCCTGGTGGTCGTTGTGCTCTACCGACGCGAG
>JBMYTY010000461.1:0-1938 GCA_049604855.1 Gammaproteobacteria bacterium
CCACGCATCGATTCGTAGGCTGGATAAGCCGTAGGCGCATCCGGCACCGTGTCACCATTCGTTCAGAGCTTCTTTAGCTTACCCAGGCGCGTGCGTTTCGGAACAAGCGCATCCAGGGTCCGTCCTCGCCCCATTCAGTGGGCGCCCATGAGTTCTGAACCGTGCGGTAGACGCGCTCCGGGTGGGGCATCATGATCGTGATCCGCCCATCGTCGTTGCAAAGTCCCGTTACACCCGAAGGCGACCCATTGGGGTTATAGGGATAACGTTCCGTGACATCTCCCCGATTATCGATGTAGCGCAAGGCGACGCCCTTGTCTGAGGGTATACGCCCATCGGGGAATTCCGCCCGGCCCTCGCCATGGGCAACGACCACGGGCATGCGCGAGCCCGCCATCCCCTTGAACAGAATCGATGGAGAATCGAGCACTTCGACCATGGCAACCCGGCCCTCGAACTGTTCGGAACGGTTGCGCACGAAATGGGGCCAATGGCTGCTGCCCGGTATCAGCTCATGAAGATTGGAGAGCATCTGGCAGCCGTTACACACACCGAGCGCGAATCGGTCCCGTCGACCGAAGAAAGTCTCGAAATCGTCGCGCACCGACGGATTGAACAAAATGGATTTCGCCCAACCCTCGCCCGCGCCCAGCACATCTCCGTAGGAAAATCCTCCACAGGCCACCAGTCCCTGGAAGGAATCCAGACGAACACGCCCCTCAATCAGGTCACTCATGTGCACATCCCGCGCGGAGAAACCCGCCCGATGGAAGGCCGCGGCCATCTCAATCTGGCCATTGACACCCTGTTCGCGCAGCACCGCGATGCGCGGGCGCACACCGCTCGCCACGGCGGGAGCCGCGACAATCTCGGCGGGGTCGAAACTGAGCTCCGCGCCAAGTCCCGGGTCGTCGACGTCCAGGATGCGATCGTATTCCTCCCGCGCGCATGCGGGATGATCGCGCAGGGCCTGCATCTGGTGGGTGGTCGATGACCAGGCCCGATGCATCCGCGTCCGCTCGCATTCCAGCACGACCCGGTCCATGTGGCGGAACACCAGCTGCCCACCATGCGTGGGCGAGCCGATGATGTGGGCCATATCGCCCAAGCCATGGGCGGCCAAGGTCGCGAGCACGGAGTCCTGATCCGCGGCACGTGCCTGAATCACCATACCCGGCTCCTCGCTGAACAGGATGGCCGCCGCGTCATCGCCCAAACCATCCAACTGGATATCCAGCCCGCACCGTGCGGTAAACGCCATCTCGCACAGCGTCGCGAACAGTCCCCCATCACCGCGGTCGTGACAGGCCAGAACCCGCTGGTCGCGCAGCAGGGCCTGCATGGCGTCGAACAGCCCCTTCAGCCGTTCCGGATCATCCAGATCGGGACATTCGTCACCCAGGGACTTGTACACCTGGGCGAGCGCGGAGCCTCCCATGCGATTCCTTCCGGCTCCGAGATCCACGAGGATCAGCACACTGTCGCCCTGATTCAGACGCAGTTCGGGTGTCCGGGTCAGCCGAACGTCCTCCACCGGTGCGAAGGCCGTGACAATCAGGGACAAGGGCGCAGTGACACTGCGCTCCTCGTCTCCCTCGCGCCACACGGTCTTCATGGACATGGAATCCTTACCCACGGGGATGGTGATGCCCAAGGCCGGGCATAACTCCATCCCCACGGCTTTCACCGTCTCGAACAGGCGCGCATCCTCACCCGGGTGACCGGCGGGTGCCATCCAGTTGGCCGACAGACGCACCCTGCGCAGATCGCCCACCACGGTACCGGCCAGGTTGGTCACCGCCTCGGCTACGGCCATGCGGCCAGACGCCGCGGCGTCAATCAAAGCCAGAGGGGTCCGCTCACCCACGCTCATGACCTCACCCGCATACCCGCTCAGATCAGACAGGGTGACGGCACAGTCGGCCGTTGGAACCTGCC
>JBMYTY010000462.1:0-1925 GCA_049604855.1 Gammaproteobacteria bacterium
GGCTGATCGCCTTCATGGTGGTGTTCGTTCTGTTCCTGGCCGTATTGGTGCTCACCATGTTCGGCCTGCTACCCATCCTGTCCAAGCAGCTGACGCAGTTCGTGCAACTGGCCCCCGCGATTGTGGCCAAGGGGCAGTCACTGCTGATGCAGCTGCCACAGCACTATCCGGAGGTGTTCACGGCGGATCAGGTGAACAACCTGGTCGCGGGCATTCATACGGAGATCGCGGGGCTGGGTCAGGATGTGGTGTCCTTGTCCCTCAACACCGTGCTCGACATCGTGACGGTGGGCGTTTACCTCGTTCTGATGCCCATCATGGTGTTTTTCTTTCTCAAGGATAAACACAAGATCCAGCAATGGGTGACCGGCTACCTGCCGAAGCGGCGCGATGTCGCGAACGAGGTGTGGACCGAGATGGACCTGCAGTTGGGCAACTACGTGCGCGGAAAGTCCTGGGAGTTTCTCGTCATGTGGGTGGTGGACTACATCGCGTTCGTGATCCTGGATCTGCGCTTTGCGATGTTGTTGTCCGTGTTGGTCGGGATTTCCGTCATCGTGCCGTACATCGGTATGGTGGCCGTGACCATTCCGGTCGTGTTGGTCGCCTATTTCCAATGGGGGCTGACCAGCGATTTCTACACGCTGCTGATCGTGTTCTTCATCATTCAGGCGATCGATGGAAACGTGCTCGTGCCCCTGCTGTTTTCCGAGGTGGTCAACATCCATCCCATCGGAATCATCGTCGCGATCCTGGTCTTCGGCGGAATCTGGGGCATGTGGGGCGTCTTCTTTGCCATACCGCTTGCCACCCTGATCAAGTCGCTGCTCAATGCCTGGCCCACCTTACCCGACCCGGACGAGGCAGGTTCGCCGACGTAGTGCGGCTTTGATGGCCTTGGCCGTCGGCGCGGGATATCGGGTTGCCGGGATTCGGCGACTGGCCCGATCATTTCCGCGTCAAAGGACTTCGTTGGCGTAGTCGGCCAGTCGTGAGCGCTCGCCACGCAGCAGCGTGATATGGCCGCTGCCCTCCCATCGCTTGAATCGGTCCACAACATTGGTCAGGCCTGACGTGGTCTCCGACAGGTAGGGGGTATCAATCTGTCCCAGGTTGCCCAGGCAGATGATCTTGCTCCTGGGGCCGGCCCGGGTGACCAGGGTCTTAAGCTGCTTTGAAGTCAGGTTTTGCGCTTCATCAATGATGATGTAACGGGCGTTGAAGGTCCGTCCGCGCATGAAGTTGACGGAGCGGATCTTGATACGGTGCTGGACGAGATCCTGGGTGGCGTCCCTGGCCCAGGGGCTGCGGCTGCCCCCATCTCCGCCCGCTTTGCGGTCACTGGTCAACACTTCAAGGTTGTCCATGAGCGCCCCCATCCACGGGGTCATTTTTTCTTCCTCGGTGCCCGGAAGGAAACCGATATCCTCGCCGACGGGCACTGCCTCCCGCGTGAGGATGATCTCGGAGTAGAGCGATTCATCAAGGGTCTGTTGCAGGCCCGCCGCCAAAGCGAGGAGGGTTTTTCCCGTCCCCGCCATTCCCGTCAGGCTGACGAAATCCACATCCGGATCCATGAGCAGGTTGAGGGCGTAGTTCTGCTCCTCATTGCGGGCATTGATTCCCCAGACCTTGTGGCGGTCGTCCAGGTAGTCGTCCAGGTAACGAAGCACCGCGCTGTCCTGCGCGGATTCGATGACCCGGGCGGCGAACGGGCGCTCTGGGTCGTTCAGGTGAACAAATTCGTTCGGCATCCAGTCGCGGGTGATGTCGCCATGGATCCTGTAATAGTTGTGGCCCGAGTCGTGCCAGGACTCCATGTCCTCGCCGTAGCGCTGCCAGAAATCATCGGGTAGGGCGGTGCGTCCGGTGTAGAGCAGGTCCACATCGTCCAGGACCCGGTCATTGAAATAGTCCTCGCTATG
>JBMYTY010000463.1:0-1925 GCA_049604855.1 Gammaproteobacteria bacterium
CTCAAAGCTTTCCTCGTCCGACTCGGATTCGGCCTCGGTGTCGTAGTCGTAAAAGACCTTGGCGGCTGCCGCTCGGCGCGGCGCACCGCGGCGGCGGCGAAGGGTAAGGCCCCCTCGATCATGAGGATGAAGTCCCAGGGATTGATTTGCCCCTTGATCTCGAACCCCGACGTAGCGTTCGGCCCTCCCACCTGACCGGGAGCGAACTGACCAATCGCGCTCTTCTGTAGCGCCGGTGCGGGTGCGCCGAATAGCGCCAACTCAAGCCAAGGCCGCGACTCCGGGGTGGCCGCGCCCTCGCCCGTGTCGATGACGTCCACCAGTCGCTGCATGAAGTTGTTGGTGAAATCGAGACGTCCATCATTGCCGCCGGTTCCAAGCAGCGGCGGAAACTTGGCCCCATCGCCCGCGAGCAGAATAGCGGCATCGAACCAATCCAATGCCTCGTCGGGAAGCATGGCGCGCAGCCGCGTTAACAGACGGGCTTTTTCGTCATCCTTGGGGCTCGCATCACGCTCCATGTCGCCGAGTGCATCCTCCGCCGCCGCCAAACAATGACGCATATTGGCGAGGCGCGGCGCGTCCCCTGAGCTAATCGCTTGCAGTGCCTTTTTGTTGTCCTTGGCGAAGAAGCCACTACCCCCGTTCCATGGGGCCATGACCGGTGTGGGTGCGTAATCGTTCAGCAGGTACCCGACCACCGCCTCCTGGTCATACGCAGAGGACACGACCAAGTATTCGCCGCTCCAAGCCGCGCGAATCGACGGATCGAATTGACTCAGCACCCGCAGGACGCCAAGCCCCTTTAGATAGTGAGCCAGGGGGCTGGGGGTGCATCCGCTCAGGATGACTTCATGGGCCTCAGACATGGTCGCTTGCCTCCTCCAGTCGCTGTTTCCATATGGTCATCAAGGGGCGCCAATCGTTTTGGTCGGCGGCGCGCAAGGCATCGAGATAGGTCTGGGTTGGCTGCCCGTACGCGGGGATGGGCTCTACATCGGGAAGGTCCAAGCGAGCCAGCAACAGGTCGATGAACACACGGGTCAGACGACCGTTGAAGTCCTGGAACGGATGAATGCTTAGCAAGCGGCCCTCCGCGAAGGCCAGGGTCTCCAACCACAGTTCATCCGGCTTCGGCGCCAGGTGCTCCAAACGCACCCGCAGATCGGCCAGGAAGTCGCGCATGGCGGGGGCCAACTGCCATGGTGGGGGAGGCTCGTGGGTGCCTACGACAACGTCGACTTGGCGCCAGATACCGGCGAATTGCGGCGTGAGGTCACCGCAGATTCGGCCGTGCAGTTCCCGGATCAGGGCTTCATCCAGCGGTCGGTCATCGAATTCACCTTCAGCGATGACGACCGCGAGTTGTTCCACTCGCACCGAGAGATGGTTTGACAGCTCGGCGTAGGGAATAACGCCGAGGGCGGTTTCTATTTCCCGCGTCGCGTGATCAGGCGTTCGAGTTCGCGCTCCAACATCGCCTTGTCCACCGGTTCCCCCTCGAACGCCATGCTGTTCGCCACCTTCTGGGGAATCCGCCGCAGCCGAATCTCCCGCTTCTGCTCCGGGGTCAGCCTGCGCCAGCGCTCGATGTTGGTTCTCCAATCCATGATGGGAAGTGTCGACGGTCGCATCGGTTTCGGCAAGTTGCTCCCGCGCGGACGCCCGCCAGTCGGCGATGCGTACCAGGGATTCCAGCCAAGCCAATAGAAACGGACCGTGTTCGTCCAGCAATGCAAGGGTACGCGCCGCCCAGGACAGGCCCTGCTCTCCCTGCCCCAGCTCCATGAGGGCGAGTTTGAGTTCCGTGGGCTCGCTTCGCTCGCCGTCGAAATCCAGGCCCGGGAGCCGGTCACCCTCCCAGATGCCGCGCGCAAAGCGCTGACCGCCAGATGGCGCGTCCTCAGCAGGCATGGCGCGCAGGC
>JBMYTY010000464.1:0-1921 GCA_049604855.1 Gammaproteobacteria bacterium
TGGGCGGCTGGCCGGAGAAACGCGCCGTGTTCTCATCGGCGATCACATCCTCCTGCATGATGACGGCATCCGCGCCCTTGGGGATGGGGGCGCCGGTGAAGATGCGGGCGACCGAGGCGGGTGCCAGGGGGGAGGGCTGCTGGCCCGCCGCGATGCGTTGGCTGACGGGCAGGGTGAGCGGGTTGTCGGCGCGGGCATCGACCAGATCAGCGGCGCGCACGGCGTATCCGTCCATGGCGCTGTTATCGTGGCCGGGCACATCGATGGGGCTGGCGATGTCGTCGCGGAGAAACCGTCCCAGGCAGTCGCTCAACGGCAGCGTCTCACTCCCCGCCACCGGCACCGCCTTGTCGAGCAGGGCGGAGAGTGCCTCCTGGGCGGGGATGAGGCCGAGATCGCTGGCGAAACAGGCGTCGGTCATGGGAAAAGATTCGGCTTGGGACGGGGCCGGAACACTACCAGTTCCAGGTTTGACAGCGTAAGCCAGGTTTCTCAAGGTCCCCAGGACAGGGGGCTTCGGTGTACCCTTCGCGCCCGTCACCGCTTCGACACCTGGGTATGAGACCTTTCGCTGCCCCCTTCGCGCGCGATCCCTTTGCGCACGATCCCTTTGCGCACGATTATTGAGGCTTCATGGCAATCTGGCACGACACCAAGCGCCTCTACCACCGCAAACTCGTGGTGCCGCTGTTGCGTGGAAAGCACCCGCCGGAGTATCTGGCGCGCAGTGTACTGATCGGCCTGGTGGTGGCCATGACGCCAACCGTTGGTGTTCAGATGCCGATCTGCCTGTTGCTCTGGGCGCTCTTCAAGGCCGTTCGTCCGCAATGGGATTTCAACGCCGTGGTGGCCATGGCCTGGACCTGGGTGACCAACGTATTCACGCTTGGGCCGATCTATTACCTGTTTCTCGTCACCGGTCGGGTCATGACGGGCCATTGGGACTCGCTGACCGGTTATCAGGACTTCGTGGATCGCCTGAATGCATCCCAGGCGGTGGAGGCGGATTGGTTGACGACGCTTTGGGTCTACGTGGTCAGCCTGTTCCAGGAATTCGGGGCGCCGATGTTCATCGGCTCCATTCCCTGGGCGATTCTGTGTGGGTGGCTCGGTTACCGCTGGAGTCTGGGCTTTACCCGGCGCATCGAGTTGCGGCGTGCCCAACGCAAGGCGCGACGGGCTGAGCGCCTTCGGGGTGAATCCGGCGCGTGACCGATTGGGACGGGCGGCGCTGAGGTTCCGCCCCAAAATCAGGTCGGTTTCGCTATACTGCCGCTCTTTTTTGTTGCAGATGCGAAGCGCTGCCCGCCATGGCCGGAAAGACCCTCTACGAAAAGATTTGGGATGCCCACGCCGTCAGTACCTCTGATGATGGGACGACCCTGCTCTACATCGACCGTCATCTCGTACACGAAGTGACATCTCCGCAGGCTTTTGAAGGTCTGCGCATGGCGGGGCGTGCGCTGTGGAGCCAACCGTCCATTCTCGCCGTCCCTGACCATAACGTGCCCACGATCGACAGGGATAAGGGGATCGCGGACCCGGTGTCGCGCAAACAGGTGGAAACCCTCGAGCAGAACGTCGATGCCTTCGGCCTCACCGAGTTCCCCATGGGAGATCCGCGCCAGGGCATCGTGCATGTCATCGGCCCGGAACAGGGTTTTACCCTGCCTGGCGCGACCATCGTCTGCGGCGATTCCCATACCTCCACCCATGGCGCCATGGGGGCCTTGGCGTTCGGCATAGGAACTTCGGAGGTCGAGCATGTGCTGGCCACCCAGACCCTCGTGCTGAAAAAGTCCAAGACCATGCTGGTCAGTGTCGATGGGCAGGTCGGCCCGGGGGTGACGGCGAAAGACATCGTGTTGGCCATCATCGGCGAGATCGGGACCGCGGGCGGTACAGGCCATGCCATCGAGTT
>JBMYTY010000465.1:0-1915 GCA_049604855.1 Gammaproteobacteria bacterium
TACTCCAGATGGGTCCGTCCGGATGTTTAGCACGGACACCATCGTCACGGTCATGAAAACGACGCAATGAAAGACGCCGCGACAGACGAAATACGCTCGGAACCTCAACCATCCGAGGAACCCATGGTGATTTCCTCCCAGGAACTCACCTTGCTTCGTCGTGCCGCGGAGAACGGAAATGTCGAGGCCCAGTGGCAGTTGGGTTTGTTGTTCGCCAATGGGCAGGGCTTGCAGCTGAACTACGTGGAGGCCGCGCATTGGATTGAGATGGCGGCACGTCAGGGGTTCACACGCGCTCAATCCTTGATGGGCTGGTTGCATGCCAACGGGCTCGGGGTGCGTCAGGATAGTGTCGAGGCGGGGCGCTGGTACCTGCTGGCCGCGGAGCAGGGCAGCTCGAAGGATCAATACATGGTGGCCACCATGTACCGTTTCGGTCGCTACGGCGTGGATCGCGATATGGAAACCATGTTGGCCTGGTATCAAAAGGCGGCGGATCAGGGATTTGCCCCCGCCCAGTACGCCTTGGGCAAGCTGCTCGTGGAAGGTAAGCACGTGGCCCCCGACATCGATGCGGCGCTGAGGTGGCTCTCCATTGCCCACGCCAACGGCAGCACGCGCGCGGAACGACTGATTTCGGAGGTGATGTCGCGTATGTCCCCGGCGGATATTGAACATTTCCGTGGCCAGATGCTGGCTCCCAACGGCCAGCGTTGACGTCAAGGTGAAGTTTTGCAGCGCCTGCGGCAGTAACCGCATCTCCCTGCGTATTCCCGATGGCGACAACCGTCCGCGGCACGTCTGCGACGCCTGCGACACCATCCACTACTCGAATCCCAAGGTCGTTGCGGGAACCATTGCCCAGTGGGAAGGCCGCATTCTGATTTGTCGGCGGGCCATCGAGCCACGTCGCGGTTTATGGACCCTGCCCGCCGGATTCCTCGAGAATCACGAAACGGTGGAGGAGGGGGCCTTGCGCGAGACCCAGGAAGAGGCGGACGCGCGCATGGACATCGATTCGCTGTTCGGCTGCTACAGCATCCCCCACATTTCCCAGATTTACATGATCTACCGCGGGACGCTTCGTGACCTTGAGTTCGGACCGGGGCCTGAGAGTCTCGAGGTAAAGCTCATCGACCTGGACGAGATTCCCTGGGACGAGTTGGCTTTCCCGGTCATCCGCACCGCCTTGGAACATTATGTGGATGACCGCGAACGAGGGTCGTTCTCCCTGCACAGTGCGTCCATCAAACCCATGAAGCGCGATTAGGCGGGCCAAGGCACCGCGTCACGATTCGGTCAGAGCCTCCCTTGGGACCAGGGCAGTGCATCCAGGTCCACGTTGCCGCCACTGAGGATAATGCCGACGCGACCGGAGCGTAGCGTGTGGTCCGAGCTGTAGAGCAGGGCGGCGACCGGCACGGCACTGGACGGTTCGATGATCAGTTTGCACCGGGTCCAGACCAGCCTCATGGCGGCAACAATCTGCGCTTCCGAGACGCAAAGCATGTCGTCTACCCGTTCCCGGATCAGGTCGAAATTGAGTTCGCCGGGTCCGGCACGTAGCCCATCCGCCATGGTGGCGGCATTGCTCGACGGAAGGCGTTTCCCCTGTCGTACCGAGCGTCCGGTATCGTCGCCCAGAGCGGGCTCCACCCCGATCACGCGCGGGACGGGCGACTGCGCCGTCATCTGGGCCGCAATCAATGTACCGGCGAGCAAGCCACCCCCACCCACGGGGACCAGCAGGGTATCCAGCGGGGCATCCTGGGTCTGCTCCATGAACTCAAGTGCACAGGTGGCCTGGCCACAGATGATCCGCTCGTCGTCGAAGACCCTGATCGCCGTCGCGCTGCCGCAGGATCTCTCGGCCATCCGCCAACTGCTGGAGCAACTGCAGGAAAAAGGGCGCGAC
>JBMYTY010000466.1:0-1914 GCA_049604855.1 Gammaproteobacteria bacterium
GCAGGCGCTTCCACCATGCGCCACCTCGGCAGACTCGACACCCTCAGTATCGAGAGCAAAGGCCGTAACGATTTCGTGACTGAAGCCGACCGGCAGGCGGAGCAGATCATCATTGACACCATCCGCGGCAAATACCCCGATCACGGCGTCAATGCCGAGGAAAGTGGTTCGAGCCAGGATGACTCCGAATTTCTCTGGATCATCGATCCCATCGACGGGACGACCAACTTCCTCCACGGCATTCCCCATTTCGCGATCTCCATCGCACTGAAGTATCGGGGTCGGCTGGACCAGGCCGTCGTATACAACCCCGCCACGGAGGAGTTGTTCACCGCCTCCCGGGGCGCGGGCGCCCAGCTGAATGACAAGCGCATCAGGGTGCGTGGAACCCGGGATCTGGGCAGCGCGCTCTGCGCAACGGGCTTTCCGGTGAGAAAACCGGCTCTGCGTCCCCGCCAGGACCATATGGTCAAACAGGTTCTCGACCTGACCGGAGACCTACGCCGGGCGGGCACCGCCTCGCTGGACCTGGCCTACGTGGCGGCAGGCCGCATCGACGCCTACTGGGAATTCGGGCTCAATGAGTGGGACATCGCCGCCGGTGCACTGCTCGTTCAGGAAGCGGGTGGCCTGACCGGCGACCTGGCGGGGGGTCATGATCACCTCAAATCCGGGGACATCCTTGCGGCCAACCCCAAGCTGTTCGCCAACTTCCTCAGGTCCGTGAAACGTACGCCACCCGCGAACGACTAGAGGCATCGTGGCACTTGGCAAGGCGCCTCTTTGGACACCAGGGGACACCAGGGACAAGGTGACGCCCCGAAATCATTCCGCACTCCCCGCTCCGCTGCGCAGACAGACCAGCATAAGGGGGACGTATGCGGCCACCAATGCCTCCCACGCCCACTCAGGCCAACGCACGGCAACCACGGCCAGCGGGAACAGCCAAAGCAGATTGATGGCCAGAACGCCCAAGCTGACGGCACGATGGGCACGCCGACGTGATTCGGTGACATCAGCGTCACGCCGGGAGAACCGCTCGATCAGGCGCAGGGCAATCAACTGATAGGCGTGACTGCGATGGGCCTGGTGGATGCGTTCTCCACGCAACAATCGCCGAATCAGGGTCCACGTGGCGTCGGCAAAGAACACCGCCCCCAGAATAACCCAGGCCACCGGGTCCACCGCGAAGCGGTGATAGGCATCGATGGCGAGCGCGCCAATCGCCAGACCGAGAAAATTGCTACCCGCATCGCCCATGAATATGCGCGCGGGGGGCCAGTTCCAGAGCAGAAAGCCCAGCGTCCCCGCCGCCAGAAGCCAGGGCACGAACAGAGCCGCGTGGATATCGGTCGCGCCCAGCGCCGAAACCACGCCTCCGGCACCAAGGACCGTCGCCGCTTCGATACCCGCGATGCCGTCGGTGCCGTCCATGAAGTTGTAGAGATTGATCACCCAAACCAGGGCCACGACACTCAATGCGCCCATCACCTGCGTCGGAACGAACTCCAGACCACGCACCTCGGGCGACCCAAGGGCCCAGACCACGAGGGTGGCGGAGACGAACTGGACGACCAGTCTGACCAGCGCCGGCACATGCCCTCGATCGTCCAGAAATCCGATGAACGCCACCAGAGCCAGGGCCGCACCCAGAGCCCAGGGTGCTGACGGAAGATCCACCGGCGCCACTCCCGCGATGAGAAACACCGACCACAGGGCAAAGAAACCCAACAGGACACCCAGACCACCGCCGCGCGGTGTGGGGTGGATATGGGAACTCCGATGATTGGGTTCATCGACCATGCCCAGGCCCGGCGCATGGCGTAGCACCCACCCGGTCAACAGGTAGGCCGCGGCAAATCCGCCCCCCCACCAGAGAAACACCTGCACCGTGATCACGGACTTCGACTACGC
>JBMYTY010000467.1:0-1912 GCA_049604855.1 Gammaproteobacteria bacterium
CGGATCGGCCCCGGGTTCCCACTGCGCAATTGCGATACCCCAAGGAGCGATACCCCAAGGAGAGATTCCCCGAGGCGCGATTCCCCGAGGCCCGGTCAGACGCACCACTGCGATGGCGACCGCGTATCACCAACCGGTTTCAGATCAACCAGACCGCACCATTGCTCAGTTCAACGTCACATGGGGTCAATGAAGCCCCAACACAAGGCCCTGACGTACACAGGCCATCGGCAATGCGAAAACGAGCGTCGTGGGTGGCGCACTGAATCTCACGCCCGTCCAGGCTGAGAAACTGGTCGGGCATCCAGTCCAGGGGAGATCCGGTATGCGGGCAGGAGTTCAGATAGGCGCGGACCTCTCCCGCCTCACGGACCACGAACAGTTCCCGCGCCAGAACACCACTACCCACGGTAAATCCCTTCGCCCCCGGCTCCGGGATTTCATCCAGTGCGCATAGCCTGATGGCACCAGCATTGGCCTGCCTATCCATCACTCACCCCCGCGGCCGGGCACGCGCCAAGGGGACCGCCTCAACCATCGCGGTCGATACGGCTCGCAATGGGACTGTCCTGCCCCGTGTATTTGGCCCCCTGCTTGGCCGAGTAGGGTTTGGAAGTCGGCGAACTGAGCAGCTCGAAGCTGATGGCGCAGATGCGCATCCCGGGCCGCAGTGCCAGGGGGAAACGGCCGGAGTTGTAGAACTCCAGGGTGATCTGGCCATTCCAGCCGGGATCGATGGTGTGTGCCGTGATATGCACCATGAGCCCCAGGCGGGCCAGGGACGAGCGGCCGTCCAGCCAGCCCACGATGGTGTCGGGCAGACGCACACGCTCCATGGTCACACCCAGGGCCAGCTCACCGGGATGCAGGATAAAGGTCTTGTCATCGTCGACGGTCAGATCCCGCATGAGCTTTTCCGACATGGCGTAGACACTGTCATTGGTCGCCAGGTCGATGAACGGATGCTGACTGTGCTCAAAAACCCGGAAATGGTTGCCCAGGCGCAGATCGACGGAGATGGAGCCCAGGCGACTCTCATCTGGAGCGGGGTCCACTTCCAGGTCGCCGACCTGCATGGCCTTGAGGATGTCGACATCGGAGAGTTTCATTGAGGGGATTCCGGTTCGTTTCGTTGCCTGATCGGGGCCTGTTCGGTGCGAAGGGGCACGGCCAATTCGGGGTGCCCTTCCAGGTCATCAAGACCCCGTCGGGTGCACTTGAAACCGGCGAGTTCCACGGCGTAGGCCAGCGCGGCGGCAACATCCCGCCCCTTGAGCAGGGCGGCGATTATACCGGCATTGAAGGTGTCCCCGGCCCCCAGCGTATCCACCACCGGTCCCGGGGCGCGCGCCGCCTCATGGATCGCCGCGTCCAACCCCGGCGCGATGGCATGGGCGCCACACTCACCCCAGGCCAGAAAACAATGCGTCCGCGGTGCCAGTGTCCGCATCGCGCGCAGAAACGGCCCCGCCTCGTCGAAGCCGCGGGCCAGGGCGAAATGGCGACCGCACAGCAGCACATCGGCACGCCGGATCAAGGCGTCCATACCGGGACGATCCTTCTCCGCCTCCAGTGAGATCGTCACCTCCCCCGTGCGTCGTCGCGCATCGTCCATCATCGCGCTCACCTGCTGCACATTGCGCCCCTCGAAATGCAACCAGCGGACCGCGGAGAGATCCAAACGGGCGAATGCCCGGGCGGAGAATTCCTCCAGCTCTCGATGATGGACGATGGTGCGCGAACCGTTGCGCCGGTTCAGCCAGACCTGCGAGACCGGCGATGCCGCACCGTCGACCCAGCGACAGCCCCCGGTATCCACACCCGCCTCCTCCAGATACGTGACGATGCGTCGGCCGGACGCGTCGGCCCCCAGGGTGCCCGCGAAACCAGAGCGGACACCCAGGCGAGCCAA
>JBMYTY010000468.1:0-1903 GCA_049604855.1 Gammaproteobacteria bacterium
GCGTGGTGGGCAGTGCTTGCGGCGGCGGTGCTCGTCTTGGCGCTCAATCGGTTCTTCTTCCCAAGCCGCTTTCTGATCGACGAGGAAGGAATCCTGGCGCGGTATCCGTTGCGCCGGATTCGCCGACCACACCAGAGCAACCTTATGCCCCCTGACCTTGAGGGTATTGCGCCATTCGTGCGCCTTCGCCGCGGGAACTTTGAGGTAGGGGATATTCGCCGGGATGGTGTGCCCCTCGGTGTTGAAGAAACGCGGCAGGGACATCAGCGGACTGTGCACATCCCAATCGCGGCCATGCACCTCACCCGGGCCCAGATAGGCATCGGCCAGGCCGGATTCCTCCACCAGTTCCCGCATGGAGGGCGGCACCTCCAGAATCACCTTCTCCGCCAACACACGAAGGTCCTCGAGATAGCGCAGGAAAAGGAAAGTCTCTGAATTGTCAGGCTCCAGCCACACCAGGATGCGTTTGCCGCGCAGGCTCTCCCCATGCCAACGCAGATCTTCGGAGTAGCGCCGCGTCAGGGATGGGGCATAGGTCTGATCAACCAGGCGCCATTCCAGCTCGCGCCAACCTTCGCGGTAATTCCCCAGCAACAGTTGCCCCGAGGCGCGGACCCGATGGGCCATGGGTAGCTTGTGATTCAGCGCGAGGGCCTGGTCCACCGATTGAATGGACTGCGTGACGTAGCCCGCTTCGAGGTACAACTCGGCCAGATGAATGAGTGGTATCGGGTCATTCCGGTCCGCATTGGCAAGAAAGCGGAATTGCTCAATCGCCCCCTTGAGATCACCGTGGCGATGGCAGGTCAAGGCGAGGTTGAGTCGGTACGGACCGGAATCCGATGCCAGGCTCACCGCCTTGCGCAACGCGGCGATGGCGCGCGCGTCGTCGCCCATGCCACGAAGAATCAATCCGATGTTATTGAACACGCCCGCATCACCCGGAAGCAGACGGGCGGTGATTTTCGCTTCACGCAGGGCCGCGAGAGGCAGGCCCGCGGTGTTCAAAGCGACACTGAGGTTGTTGTGCAACTCGGCATCAGCGGGCTTCAAAGCGGCCGCCCGCGACAACTCAAGTACGGCGAGCGGAGCGCGCATGTTCTGCATGTAAAGAAGCCCGAGCCGCGCATACGCCTCGGGCCGCTCAGGACGCTGCAGGGCCAGAGCGCGCAACCTGGCTTCCGCCTGGGTGGCATCCGCCGGATCACCGGAGGCCACAAGCCCTGTACCCGAGACCGCATCCAACCATTCCCGGGGCGCATCCTCCAGGGGTTGAGCTCCCACCGACGTGGTCCGCTTTAGCCCCTCGGCGGCGACGCGATTGTCACGATCGAGATCCAGGGCGATCCGGTAGTGGGCCCGGGCCAGGGCGTGCCGTTTGCGCGCTTCCGAAAGGCGCGCGAAATCCAGGTGCAGACTGGCCTTGCCCGGGTCCAGCCGGAGCGCGAGCTCCATGTGGGCCAAGGCGGCCTCCACGTCACCTGACTTGACCAAAACCCGCGCCAGATCATGCAGCACCACGGGATCGCGTGGGTTGGCCTCCAGGATCGCGGCCAAGGCCGACACGGCACCGGCCCAATCCCCGCGACGTTGCTCGATGCCGGCCAGGATACGCAGTGCGGCTCCACTGCCCGGTTCAACGTCGAGGACCGAGCGCACGACATCGCGGGCTTCGTCGAGCTGCCCGTCGCGCACCAGTTGACGCGCCTTGACCAGCTCGCGCGCGATGGCCTTACCGGTTTGCTCGGAGGCGCTCATTCAGCACATCTTCCCGGTTCGAACGCGCTTTGGCTCGAACTTCAAGCTCGTCGGGCCCGCTTGAGTCCGAAGCAAAAAGAGATGCGATCCTGGAAACACCAGGCAGACCACCTTTGTTGTTGTTATCACCGAGCCTGTCACG
>JBMYTY010000469.1:0-1898 GCA_049604855.1 Gammaproteobacteria bacterium
CCCCACATCGACACCCAGGATCGGCACATCATGTGGTGGGGTGGGCTCAAGGGCGGGCTGGCCGTTGCCATCGTCCTGAGTATCCCCGACAGCGTGGAGGCCAAGCCCATCCTGGTGAATCTGGCCGTGGGCGTGGTGTTGTTCACCCTGCTGGTCAACGCGCCCAGTATCCGCCCGCTGATGAGCCGACTGGGCCTGGATCGACTGACCCCGCGAGAGCGCGAAGGTCTGGACGAGGCCCTTGATCAGGCCCGTACCGAGGCCGGGCGGCTGCTCGACGATTGGCACAGCACCGGCCTGCTCTCCGCCAAGGGACGGACCATGGCCCTGGGGCGGATCGCGGATCAACTCGCGCACCCGGACGACGCGGGCAATGAAGCCCTGTCCTGCATCGGTCCCGCCGCGCGGGCACTGGCCGCGGAAAGCACCGAACTGGAGCGCTTGCGCGCCGACCACGCCATCAGCCAGTACGTGTATTTCGACCTGCGGGCCGAGCTGCGCCGTCGCATCGATCGACTGGGCACGGAGGATGACAGCGCCCCGGCGGACAATCCCTTCAGCCGTTTCGAATACGCCGTGATCCGTCGGCTACGCGAGCGCAACTGGGCCGCGCCCCTGCTCGCGGCCTATCAACGCACCCGCCTCGTTCAACAACTGCAGCGTCGGCTTGGCCGCCTGCTCATGAGTCGCGCCGCCCTGTCTTCGCTCATGCAGGACCCGGCCTGTCATGGCGAGATCACGGAGCTCATGGTCGAGACGGCACGCCAGAGCGTGGATGCCGAAACCGCCAGCCTGGCTGAGCTACGCGCTGATTTTCCCGCCTTCTACCGGCGCCTGGAAAGCAGCCTCATTCCACGGGCGGCGCTCACCCGGGCCGAGCGGGCCGCCGCGCACCGTCATGAGCACGGTGAGGTGGGCACCAAGGTCTACAACCGGGTCCTGGACATCCTGCACGAGGCCCGCCACGGCCTGCCCGCCCTCAAGGGGTCCGACCATGATGACGTATTGGAGATGCTGCAATCCGTGGCTTTCCTCGCCGGACTCCCGGAGGACGCCCTCAGCGCCCTCGCCCGCCACGCCACGGAGATGAGTTTTCTCCCCGGCGACATGGTCATCGGCGAAGGCGAACATGGTGACGCGCTCTACCTGGTTCGCCGTGGCGTCCTCGATGTCACCCGCGAACAACAGCGCATCGGCGCACTGGACGAAGGTGAGGCCTTTGGAGAGATGGCCCTACTCGGCGACGCCGTACGTCAGGCCACGGTCACCGCCGCGCAGTCCTGCGTGCTCCTGCGCTTACGCCGCGCGGACGTGCTGAAGGTCGCGGATGCCTATCCCGAGTTGAAGCAACGCCTGGAGGCGGAGCAGGAGAAGCATCGAAGCTAGAAGTTGGAACTGTGATGTTCCAAGGTGTTTGTGACCGGGGCCGGAGTGGACCTCAAGGGTCCGGTTTTCGTCGCTGGGGTTGATCGGATCCAGATGCGTACTCCGCCCATTGTTCAGGGCCCGGAGCGGGAATCTAGCACCGACCCTGCTACGTGATTGGAGTACAGATCTCGATCTGTCCCGCGCGCAGCGCGTTCCTCGGGGCTGGGATAGCGGCTACGCCGCGCGCATCGAGATGCGTACTCCAATCTTTGTTCGAGGTACGGAGCGAAAACCGGGCACTAGCCCATCTACGTGTTTGAAGTACAGATCTCGATCTGTCCCGCGCGCAGCGCGTTCCTCGGGGATGGATAGCGGCTACGCCGCGCGCATCGAGATGCGTACTCCAATCTTTGTTCAAGGCCCGGCGCGTAGACCGGGCACTGACCCTGCTACGTGTTTGGAGTACAGATCTCGATCTGTCCCGCGCGCAGCGCGTTCTTCGGGATTGGAGGGCGGCTGCGCCGCGCGCA
>JBMYTY010000470.1:0-1896 GCA_049604855.1 Gammaproteobacteria bacterium
CGCGCCGCAGTGCCGAACAACAGGCCGCGCGACGCATGCTCGAGGTGCTGACGGAGGAGGGATCGTGAGCGAGTATCGCTGCGGACTCGTGGCCGTCATCGGGCGGCCCAACGTCGGTAAGTCGACCTTGGTGAATCGCATCGTCGGTGAGAACCGCGTGGTCACCTATGACCAGCCGGGAACCACCCGCGACAGTATTGATGTGCCCTTCGAACGCGATGGACGGCCACACCTGCTGATCGACACCGCGGGCGTCAGGCGTCGGGGAAAGGTTCGGGAGACTGTTGAGAAATTCAGCGTCATCAAGGCCCTGCAGGCGATCGAGCAATCCCACGTCGTGATCGGGGTGTTGGACGCCCGCGAAGGGGTGACCGAGCAGGACGTACACCTTCTCGGCTTCGCGCTGGAGGCGGGCCGGGCCATCGTCATCGCCATCAACAAATGGGACGGCATGGATGCGGAGCAGCGCGCCCAGGTGCGTCGCGCGGTCGACCTGAAACTGGGTTTTCTCGATTTCGCGGACATCCATTTCATTTCCGCTCTACACGGCACGGCCGTGGGCGATGTCATGGATTCGGTGCGTCGGGCCCACGGTTCCGCGTTCCGGGATATGGCCACCCCGCGACTGACGGAGATCCTCGAACAGGCGGTGATGGAGCATCCGCCACCGCTGAGCAAGGGGCGCAGACCCAAGTTGCGCTATGCGCATCAGGGTGGGCGCAATCCGCCGCGTATCATCGTGCACGGGAACCAGGTCGATGCGGTGCCCGACAGCTTTCGACGTTACCTGGCGAACCGTTACCGCAAGGTCTTGCAGTTGAAGGGCACGCCCGTGGTCATCGAATTCAAAGGCCACGAGAACCCCTATGCGGGCAAGCGCAACACCCTGACCCCGCGACAGATCGAGAAGAAGCGCCGTTTGGCCAAACACGTGCGCAAGGGACGCCGGAAATAGACCGAGCGCGGCACCCGGACCGTGAGGGCCTGTTCAGATCATCAGGCGACGGCTTTCCGGGTCGGGATGGGACTGGGACCAGAGTTCCTCGAAGCCGTCCCGCAAACGCCGCGCCCGTTGTGGGTGGGACAGGTCCGACAGACCTTCGAAGCGCCGTTCCTCCTTGCGGTACAGGTAGTGGCGCCCGTCGGCGATCCAGATGACCCCGGGTTGGAACTCCACGCCCCGATCCTGTCGGTTCAGCGTAAATCGTGAACTCAGCCTTTGAATCAGGGGCAGGGCCCGGTGGCCCGCGAGGCGTGTGTCATTCTGGATCAGCATCCGGATTGAGCTGGCGCGCGCGTTGAGCGCGAGGTGTTTGATGGCCTCGACGAGCCGACCATCGGAGAAAAGGCGGGCATCCAGGGTCGGGGCCTGGATGATCAGCTCGCGGCGTGCCCCGCAGATCAGCTGAAGTGCATGCTCAAGGCACTCCTCGTGGGCTTGAAACGCGCCCTCCACGGCTTGATCGTGCGGTTCATCCTTCATCGGGTGTGATCGTCAACGGACGACGACAGCTCCAGGCTCATGGATTGATGGGGAATGCCCGCTTCCTGGTACACCGGCCCGTAGGACTTGAAGCCCGCCCGCGCGTAGAACCGCAGCGCCGATGTCTGCGCGTGCAGGAAAACCCGCGCCATGCCGCGCCCGCGTGCTTCATCCAGTGCCGATTGGAGCAAGGATGCGCCAATCCCTCCGCCCCGATACCCGGCGAGTACGGCCATGCGACCGATCTGTCCGGTTTCCAGCAGGCGCACGCAGCCCACCGGATCGTCGTTCCCGGCGGGCGAGGGCATCCAGGCGAGGGCGTGCCACGCCCCTTCGTCGAGGTCGTCCCATTCCATGTCCTTGGGAACCTTCTGCTCGATGATGAACACCTGTTCCCGGATGGCCCGCAGTAG
>JBMYTY010000471.1:0-1896 GCA_049604855.1 Gammaproteobacteria bacterium
GGGTCGGGTGCGCCGTGCCGCCGCGTCCGCCGGACGGGCCGCCAGGGCCACCGGGCACGGGCAGGAAGCCCTGTGACACGGTGGCGATGTAGGCCGCCAGCTGCGGCTGCAGTGCGTCGATGAAGACGTAGGTGCGAAGCTTGATGGCCGCGGTGTTGCCCAGGGACCGCTCAAGCGCGCTTGCCGTGTCGCCGGTGATCACCATGGGCGCTTGCCCGAGGGGCGCGAGCAGGATTCGGCGGACGACATTACAGCCACGCAGCCATCGCCCGACGCGCCTATGCGTGCCGTGGCCGAGAATGCCGGGTCGTATGTCGTGATGGTGTTGAGCATGTTCGCGGTGATCGAATGCGCTACAAGGCCGTTGAGGTTTCGCCCGCCGCTAAGCGTGGGTACCCGGCGCACCGGAGCGGTGGGCGGAGGGGACCATAAGGGACAAGCGTTCCATGAGGAAGGCCTGACACCGCCGGAGCAGGGACATTGACCCCAGGTTTGCCCTTGCCGCCGATGATTTCGAAGCGGTGCCCGGGGGCGGGCTTTCCATGTCCTCGACCTGAGTCTAACGACCCCGGAGGGGACGATATGGGTGGCGAAGCTTATTGAGACACGCCCCTGGGGGATAATCGGAATCGCATGATGGGTACATAGGCAGGCATCTATGGGTCGAAAGAATCCGATTGAACAGATAGGGATCTGGGTGTCCTTCGGGATGCTTTCCTACCCGCTGATAGCGCCATGAGCTATCAGCACGATCAGCACGTGGGCAACCATGCCGATGTATTCAAACACTTCACCTGGTTTCTGCTTCTTCGCGGCCTTATCAATGAAGGTCGGAGGCTGCGGGTCATGGAGTCCCATGCCGGAGCGGGTCGATATGCTATTGACCCGGATGGCGCCGAAGGCACTTCTGGACTTGAGCCATCATGGGCATCCGGCCTGGCACGGCTGCTGTCGACGGAAGTGGGCGACGGCGCCCTTGGACGTTTCGTGCAACTGCTTCGCCACAACGCTGTCGCCCAACCATCGTTCTATGCAGGTTCCCCACTGTTGAGTGCGGGCCTGTGTCACCGGGATGATCGGCTGATCCTCGTGGAGCGCGATGACGCCACCCGTGATCGCCTGGCCGGGGCGCTGCATGATGATCCACGGGTGCGATTCCTGGGTGGTGACGGGTTCGAGGCTGTCGCCAGTCCGCCCAAGGACGACACACGACGTACGCTGCTGTTGGTTGATCCGCCCTATGTGGAGACGGGCGAAGTCGAACAGGTCGAGACCCTTTGCGGGCGCTGGTCGGAGGATTCAGCCCCTGGAGCGGTGATCGTGGTCTGGTACCCGCTGATGGACACGCGGCCCGTGCCCGCGTTTCCGCCTGGCAACCGGGCCGAACTCAGGGTGCGTCGTTCAGGGGGCCTTTACGGCAGTGGCGTGTGGTGGCGCGGTGATGTCCCGGGCTTGAGTGCTGAATTGGGTACCGCCTTGCCCGCTTTGGCGCCAGCCCTGGCCCAGGATGAATTCGCGGGGGCACGCTTGTGGGATACGCCATGAGTCATCAACTATTTCTTCTCTCCGAACGGATTCGGAATGGTGGGACAAGCCATGTACGGCGCCAGCTTGTTGTACAGCCCGATCAATTTACCCACGTTTCGGGTCTCGCCCTCCATCTCCCACACCAGCTTGCCCACACCGCTGTTGGTGTTCTTGGCCCTATCGATAAACCGCTGCAATTGACCGTGTTCATCCTACTTGGACTTCAGCTCCTCTGGTGAGATGCAGTCCGATGGCGCCTTGGCCGCCTCCCCGGCGCAGGGGTGGGGAGGTGTGGTTCCGTCATGAAGACATCCTTAGGGAAGCTCTGAACGAATCGTGCACGGCGCCTTGGCGCACGATATCGCCCAG
>JBMYTY010000472.1:0-1893 GCA_049604855.1 Gammaproteobacteria bacterium
GCCTTGCGGGCACGGGCAGAGCGTTCATGAAGACCGGTCACGAGCGAACGGTGACGAAGCGCTCTGACGATCGGGGCGGTCGCGGTCAATGGCGGGGGATCAGAGGTTCTTGATCGTGCCTTTGGGCATCACCGCCGTGACCGACTTGCGGCGTAGATGCACGACGGTGTCCTTGGCCAACTCCACCTGCACGAAGTTTTCGTCGACTTCGACGATCTTGCCCAGGAACCCGCCTTCGGTGGTGATCTCGTCACCCTTCTTCAGGGCTTCGACCAGCTTCGCGTGTTCCTTCTGCCGCTTCATTTGCGGGCGGATCATCAGGAAGTAGAAGACGATGAAGATCAGGATCAGGGGCATCAGGCTCAGGAAGGGGTCGCTCTGGGGGGCGGCACCACCGGACTGGGCAACGGCGTCGGAAATGAAGAAGTTCATGGAGAACCTTGGTCGGTCAGTTGTCGGGCGGCGCGGGGCCGTCTGAAAAAATCAAAGCGCCGCATTATACGCGGCATGGCGCCGATGCCCATGGGCATTACACAGCCGTAATGCCACCCGGGGCGGATGGGGAGGGTGGGGTTGAAAACGGGCGCTTCAGCCGTCCTTGTAACGCGCGTAGAACTCGCGCACCCAGCTCTCCAGGCGGCCTTGTTCGATGGCCGCACGGATACGCGCCATCAAGGCCTGGTAGAAGTACAGGTTGTGAATCGTGTTCAGACGCGAGCCCAGGATTTCATTGGTCTTGTCCAGGTGATGCAGATAGGCCCTGGAGTAGTTTCGGCAGGCATAGCAACCGCAATCCGGGTCCACCGGCTCGGTGCTGGAGCGGTGTTTGGCGTTACGTAGGCGCACCACGCCGTCGAAGGTGAACAGGTGGGCGTTGCGCGCATTGCGGGTGGGCATGACGCAATCGAACATGTCCATGCCACGGCGCACGGCCTCCACGATGTCCTCAGGCTTGCCCACCCCCATCACGTAGCGGGGTTTGTCGGCCGGCATCAGCGGACCCATGAGGTCGAGCACCTTCTCGCGCTCTTCCGGTGGCTCGCCCACGGACAAGCCACCCAGCGCATACCCCTCGAAGCCGGTATCCACCAACCCGGCCAGGGAGTGCTCGCGCAGGTGGCCGTACATACCACCCTGCACGATGCCGAACAGGGCCGCCGGGTCGTCCCCGGTCTGTAGGCGGTCATGGGCCTCGCGGCTGCGCCGCGCCCAGCGCAGGGACAATTCCATGGATTCCCGTGCCTGGTCCTCGGTCGCCGGATAGTCGGTGCACTCGTCGAAGACCATGACGATGTCCGAACCCAGGGACTTCTGCACGGCCATGGATTCCTCCGGCCCCATGAAGATGCGATCACCATTCACCGGCGACTGGAAGGTCACGCCCCGCTCGGTGAGCTTGCGCAGCTCCGCGAGCGACCAGACCTGAAAACCGCCGGAATCGGTGAGGATGGGGCCATCCCAGTGCATGAACCCATGCAGCCCACCGTGGGCCTCGATGACCTCGGTCCCCGGGCGCAACATCAGGTGGAAGGTGTTGCCGAGCACAATCTGCGCCCCGAGATCCTGTAATTCCTCGGGGGTCATGGCCTTCACGGTGCCGTAGGTACCCACGGGCATGAAGGCCGGCGTCTCCACCACGCCGCGGCTGAAGCGCAGCCGCCCACGGCGCGCGGGCCCATCACTGTTGTCTATCTCGAAAAGCATGGTCGGCCCTGTGTATGGCGCGATGTCAGATCCATTGATAGGAGCTGAACGGTTGTGTGGTTCGTCAACACGGTGTCTGGAGGGGGCGGTGGAAAGACCAGTCAAAAAAAGGTTGACGACTAAATTCGAATATTAGAAGATTCTAATCGTCGGATGTCTATCCGACTCCTCTCCATCCTCCTTTGGTGG
>JBMYTY010000473.1:0-1885 GCA_049604855.1 Gammaproteobacteria bacterium
AAAGCCGGTGAGTGCCACGCCCAGGCCCAGCAGGGCGGTGGAGATCAGGATGAAGGTCTGCTCCTTCAACACCAGCAGAACGAACACGGTGGTGAAGGCCAGGAAGCCGGGCACCTCGCGCAGGCTTTGTAGGATGCCGATCTCCACACCCGTGAAACCTACCTGCTCGATAGCGAAGTTATTCAGCAGGGCGCGCCAGATGGAAAAGCCCAGTGCCACCGCGGCGGCCATGAGCAGAAGAAAATTTTCAGGGTTCCGGAAGCGGTCAGGCACGGCCAAGGGGGTTTGATCTGCTAGTCTCGTGAGCCTTTATTTTGCGCTGCAGCAATGGCCATGGTCGAGATTTTCCTGGCGGTCGCGCCCGTATTCGCGCTCATCTGCGTGGGCTGGGGCTTGGCCCGGGGTGTGCGTGCCCTGGATTCGTTCTGGGCGGGCGCGGAATACATCACCTATCACCTGTTCTTTCCCGCGCTGTTGTTCCACAACGCATTGCGCGTTGATCTCAACGCCACGGCCACCGGTTCGGCGGTGTTGGTCTCCGTACTGGCCGTGGCGATCATCGCGAGCGGCGTTGGCGCGATGGCGTGGTTTCGCCCCACTTGGTCGCGCTCGGTGGCGGGTGCCGTGTTGCAGGGGGCGATCCGGCCCAATACCTATATCGCCCTGGGGCTTGCCGATGCCGTGCTGGGTGCGTCCGGTGTCAGCCTGATGGCCCTGTGCGTCGCGGCGGTGGTGCCAACGGTGAATGTCATCAGCGTTGTGGCCCTCAGCCATTGGGGAGCTGGGCGGGTGGGGGGTGTGGGTGTCCTTAAAGCAGTTGTTACGAATCCGCTGATACTCGCCAGCGGCGCCGGGGTGATGCTGAATGCACTGGACGTGGCGTTGCCGGGGGTGGGGTTGAGCTTCGTCGCGACTCTGGCGGCGCCCGCCTTGGTGCTGGGTCTGATGACCGTTGGCGCGGCCCTGGCCCGCCCCGGAGATCCGGCGCACCGCCCGGACGTCCTGGTGTCCAGCACGCTCAAGCTGCTGGGCGTGCCGCTTGCCGCGTTCGCACTGGGCGCGGTCCTGGGCCTGGATGCCCTGGCACTCTCAGTGGTGGTTTTGTATGCCGCCATGCCTGCGTCACCGTCGGCCTACGTTCTGGCGGCGAAGATGAAATCTGACGTGCGCCTGACCGCCACCCTGATCACCACCCAGACGGTGATCTCATTCGGCAGCCTTACGTTGTTGACCGCGTTGTTGGTCTGATCAGTGGGTTACGATGCGCGCCCGTCCGATTAGCGAATCACAGCTCATGAGTTCAGACAGCGCCGACCACGCGGCTTTCAGGGAATTGGGCCCCGACCAGGTGCTCGATGCCGTGGAGGCCAGCGGGTTTCTGAGTGACGGGCGTCTGCTGGCTTTGAACAGTTACGAGAACCGGGTCTACCAGGTGGGGCTGGACGAGGGCGAACCCGTGGTCGCCAAGTTCTACCGGCCGGGCCGCTGGTCGGACGACGCGATACTCGAAGAGCATCAATTGACGTTGGACCTGGCCGATGCCGGATTGCCCGTCGTGCCGCCCCTGGTGTTGGAGGAAGGGGGCACCCTGGTGCGTGCGGGGAGTTTCCGTCTCGCGGTCTACGCGCGGCGCGGTGGACGCGCGCCGGAACTGGACAAGCTCGACAACCTGGAAATTCTCGGGCGTTTCATGGCGCGCATGCATGCTTTGGGCGAGGCGGGCGCGTTTGCGCATCGCCCCACCCTGACAGTCGAGGGCTTTGGTGAAGACGCGCGGGATTTGATTCTGTCCGGCGACTGGTTGCCGGGGGACCTGCGTGAGGCCTATGAACGGGTCAGCGCCGATGCCCTGACCCGCGTGCGGGAAGCCTATCGAAGGGCCGGT
>JBMYTY010000474.1:0-1869 GCA_049604855.1 Gammaproteobacteria bacterium
TGCTGTGCCGGAGACCGGCCTGTAGCGGCAGGGCCGAGGGTGGCAATCGCTCCAATTCCTCTTTCAAGACCCGCGCAAAATCCTCCGTACCCAGGGCGGCATGGCTGAGGGGAAGTTCCGTGTTGAGGATCTGGATCATGACTTTGCCCGTGGATGAACCCGGTCAGTCCTGGGGCTTCAGAGCCCTTGCCTCACGTGCGAAGTCAGCAAGGTTCATGTCGTCGGCCAAGCGCAGGTCGTGCAGCAGCAGGTTACTGTCGTAAAAGGCATGAAAATGATCGGATGGGCCATCGAAGCCATCGCGTTCACCGGCCCATACGAATACCGCGAACAACACCCCCAGCACGACACCCGTGGCCGCGTAGCCGCGCCTTCCCGCGGCCCCGAAGCCCAGACCCCAGCGGGCGAAACCGATCAGCAGCATGGGCGTGATGACCGCGTTGAGCGAGGCGACCAGCCAAACGCGACGGTCCAGCACCAGCAAATAGTCCACGACATCGGCGAACACCGGTACGGCGACGTCCAGGGCAAGTGTGAGCAGCGCCGCGAGGACCAGGTTTCCCCGCCATTCGGCGCGCCTGCTGCTGAGCCGGGAGACCGCCGCCAGCACCACACCCCAGACAAGCACGTTCAAAGCCCAGCCCAAGCCGGAGCTGAGCAGGTCGGCGGCTTCCGGACGGGTGACCGCGGTCAGGTAGCTATCGAGTGCACCGATCAGGAGGACGAGCAGGCTGAGCACGACAACGGCGGGCCAGGACAACAGAAGACAGGTCTTCAGATCCTGGCAACCGCTACGCCGGGTGGCATGCAGGGGGGTGTCGGGCGTGCGCAGATGAAGGTGCGCGGCCCCCAGTCGCAGCACGCCGCCTTCGCGGGGTACGGCGACGGGCCCGGCCAGGCGATGACCGTTGAGGCGCGTCCCGTTATCACTGGCCAGATCGTGCAGCATCAAGCCGCCCTCCTCGACCCGGAGCTCCGCATGATGGGGGGAGACACTGTGCCCGCTCAGGACCAGATCGTTATCCACCGCGCGACCGATGCGACAGGGAAATCGCCCGACCCGGTGGATCTGGTTGAAATGCCCGTCGCTGACCTCGATCACCACCGGGCCGGGATGGGACATGGTGTTCACTCCGGCTTCCATGCCATGGCCCCCAACAGCGTTTCGATCACGGCGACGCTGCCCACGTAGGGAACGCCCTCGAGTGTGCCCCGGGCGAAGACCCCCAGCTCCGGATCGCCGACCAGGGACGCGGTGAACAAGACGTCACCGAGCCCGCTGTATTCACGGTAGTCGCGCCGACATATGGAGGTCTTGAAAGAGCGACCGGCAAGCCGGACGAAGCGGTTCAGGCAGACGAAAGGCGTATGGCTCTCCTGGTCCGAGTCGTTGTGCAGGTTGTGATTGTTGTAGGCCTCGTAAATGCGCGCGAAATGCAGTCGCCCGATGTCCCGGGGCCGCAACAGCCCGAATTCGTAATCCAGAACGCCGAAACTGCGCTCGTCGTCGATATAGATGCCGTACTGATTGCTGCAGGCCAGTCCCGTGTAGAGGTAGAAATCACCGGGTTCCGGCTCGCGCGAGTCATCCCAGCAGCGCACGGTGTGATCCAGGGCATCGGGGAAAGACCATGCCCCCAGCTTCGTGATCGTCGGATGCCCCGAGGACATGCGTTCATGACGCCGGTCCAGGTGCGCGATGACCTGCGCGCTCAGGGACGCGGTCGGATCATCGATCGCCGTGCCACCGCGTTGGGCAAGCCGCGCCAGCAGGGCCCCGGCAAACTCCGCGGGGATCACCAGGGCCAGTTCATCCCCGGCGATGGCGACGTTGATCCCCACCACGCGCCCCTGGGCATCGAAGGTCGG
>JBMYTY010000475.1:0-1855 GCA_049604855.1 Gammaproteobacteria bacterium
AGGGGTTCCACCACGCTGGCATGCCAGTGGAGTGTGGTGGTCAGGGCCGTGCGAATTCCGTTGTGCCCGGCGGTACCGCGACCGCTGAAACCCATCCACACCGCGAACAACAACATGTTGACGTTGAGCCCGAAGCGGTCCTGCAACTCAAGGCAGGCGGGCTCCACGCCCTCTCGGGTGTAGACCTGAACCGAAAAATCCCAGAGCGGGATCTTGGGGTCGAGCTGTGGTGTGCCTGAATCGGGCGTCATCATCATCCGGGAGATCACTACATCGCCAGTGTTTCACGGTGGGGTGTAGCCGGGCCACCGCACGATTGAACATCAGACAATCCCTATTGCCAGGCAGTTTCGCACGGATGAATGCCGTGTGTGCAGGCCGGTGGTTCCCTACCTGAGTCACGGGCAACAAAAAAGGCGAGCTGGTGCTCGCCTTTCTCGCATCGAATCCCATCGCGTCGGGAGGACTCCCTGCCTCCCCTTCCAACCTCAAACGCTCAGACCCTGTGATCAGGTCCAGCTGTTGAAGTTTTCGGCATTCTTTTCCTGGCCGTCGTTGTAGCCGGCTTCGTAGGCTTCGTTGACGCGCTGTTCTTCGCGGTCGGGGTTGCCCAGGTAGCCACCGGCCCAACCAACAATGTAGTCACGCTGAACGCCGGCATTTTCCATCTTCGAGATGGATTCATTATAGAAATTGTCCATGTGCTTCTCCGCGCTAGAAAGCTCTCTATGGTCGAACGGCCGCGAAGTATCCCAGAAACTTAGCTCATCAACAAGTACTAATGAAGCCCCCGGTTGGTGGCGTTTTCCGGGAAGAAATATTCGATAAAACAATGGGTTGTCGGCTTGGTTAGAGAGGGGTGAAGTTGGATTTCCCCATTCCCGGGGCTTGAGATTGGTGTCCTTCCCCGGCCCAATGGCGCTCCGTTCCGCAGCAATCACACATGATCCGAATGTCGCCTCAACTTGATCTCAACGACTTCCGCTTTGAGGAGCTGTTCACCCCTGAGGGACTGAACCGCCTGGACGCCCGGTTTCTCGCGCGGCTGGGGGTTCAGGCCCCCGATTTGGCGCGTTGGTTGGAGGGCTACCGGCGTGGTGCCCCGGAGCATGGGGCTGAGCCCGGTGCTGAGGTAAGCGAGCGCCTGATCGAGTTGGCGGCCTGGGTCGAGCACGAGCTGGTGGAACTGTTCGGGGTGCGCATGGAGTCCGACGCGCTCTCGGGTGAGACCTTGGAGGAGATGGACTTTGGACGCTTCCGTTCCGAGCTGGTCGGCAAACGGGCGCGACGTTTTCGCGGGGACATCGAGGACGGCGCGGCACTCGATTCGAAAATACGGCGGGCGGCGGGGCTCATGGCTACGCAGAGCGGCGGTGCCGACGCCGAGCGGGCAATCTGCCGCTACGGCTTATCACTTCTGGACGATGATGCCGATCCGGCGTTGCTCGAAGACCTGGTCCGCTGGTGTGCGCTCGGCCTGCGCGAACCCGAGTCGATCAGTGTGGAGGGTTGGACCGTGTTCAAGCTTCCGAACAAGACCGACTATGCCCGCTTGGTGTCCATGCAGCCGGTGGTCGGCGACGAACTTTGTCGTGCACAGACGGACCCGGGCGGGTTTCGACAACGCGATGGTTTCGCGCTGACCGATCGGCGCATGAGTCGGCGCGAGGCCATGGGCGAGGTGGATTACTGCATCTACTGTCACGACCACGATGGCGATTTCTGTTCGCGCGGTTTTCCCGAGAAGAAGACCAAGCCGGAATTGGGGCTCAAGACCAATCCCCTCGGCGAGGTCCTGACCGGGTGCCCTTTGGGTGAGCGGGTGTCGGAGATGCACCTTTTGAAGTCGCGCGGT
>JBMYTY010000476.1:0-1844 GCA_049604855.1 Gammaproteobacteria bacterium
ACAGGGCGCGCTCGTAGAAGCGTCCCAGGGCTTCGTGATCCACCCAGCCGGTGAACTCGATGCGCTCCGCGATGCCCAGTTCCCGGGCCAGATCCCGGCACGCGCCCAGGTGGTGACCATCGCCCACGATAGTGGCGTGCCAATCATCCTGCAGGTGGGCCAGGGCCCGAATCATCAGGTCCGCGCCCTTGCCGCGAATGACCTGGCCCACGAACAGGATTTCGGCCGCTCCGTCCGTTGGCGGTGGCGATACCGCTTTTACCGAGTCCAGGGCGCGCGGAATCGGGTGGATCAACTCGATGCGCTCCGCTGGGATACCGTTCATCTCCAGTTCTTCGCGCATGAAGCGGCTGATGGCGATGAAGTGGCGCACCTGCTCGTGCGCGGCAAGGCCCTGAACGATCCCGCCCAGCCCTTTGAAGGTGATGGGCAGCAGGCTGCCGGGGGATGATCGCTGGATGAAGCAGCCATTGGTGTAACAGTTCATCCCGGCGGGCAGGGTGCAGATGCGGGTGTTGCGCGGGAAATACTTGTGCCGCCGCAGGCAGACCAGGTCATGGTCGTGGACCATGCGCACCGTGGGTACGGCCTTCGCCAGGGTCGCGATGCGCCGGGGGTCGGCCTCCTTGTGGATCAGCGCCACGTCGGGCTGCAGGGTCAGCGCCTCGTCCAGGTCGGTCATCACGCGGGTGAAAGGCGCACGGAAGTCCTCCCCCTCGTTCTCGCCCGTATGCAGCAGGTACTGGTGCCATCCGCGTTCGCGCAGGCCCGTGGCCGTATCGAACAGGATGCGCTCGACGCCGCCGAAGAAGCCCGCCTTGGCATTGACGTGAAGGACCTTCACGCGGCGACGTCCTGGTAGATCTTCAGCAGTCGGCCCGCGATCACCGACCAGTCGTACTCGGCGCGGGCCTTGGCGCGACCCGATTCGGCCAAGCGGGTGGCCAGCTCCGGATTGGCCAGCAGGCGGTCGATGGCTCCCGATATGGTCTCTGGCTGTTCGGGGTCGATGTGCAACACATCCTTCCCGTCTTCCGTGAACGAGGGGATGCCGCCGATGCGTGCGGCCACCACGGGCAGGCCCGCCGCCCAGGCCTCGAGTATCACGATGCCGAAGGGCTCGTGCAGCGAGGGCAGGCAGAACACATCGGCGGCGTGCAGTGCCCCCTTGAGGTCCGGGTCGTCCGGCGGCAGGCCGGGGATCAGGGTGATATGCCCGCCCAGGCCGAGCGCGTCGATGCGGGTCATGAGCTTGTCGTGATACCCGGCAACGGTCACCGGGCCGAGGAACACCAAGTGGGTGTCAGGGTGTTTCGCGATGATCGCGGGCAGGGCCTCGGCCAGGGCGAGCTGATTCTTCTGGTAATCGATGCGACTGAGGTGCAGCACCAGTTTGCGATTGGCGGGAATGTCGAAACGCCGCCGGAATGCGTCGCCGTCGCCCTGGGCAAAGGCCGCGCTGTCGACCCCGTTGGGCAGGAATTCGACGCGCTGGTCGGGTAATTGCTTTCGCGCGGCGGCCGCTTCGTTCTCACCCACGGCGATGATGGCCGCGGCGTCCTGCATCACCTTGCGCGAGCCCAGCAGGGCGCCGAAGGGCTTGCCCCATTCAAAACTCTTGTCGATGGGCTTGAGCATCTGCTCCATCTCGCCCTTGGGTACGTCGAAGAAACCGCCATGCAGGGTGATGACATAGGGGATCTTCCGCAGGCGCGCCGCCGTGCGCACGATGCCACCCAGGCGCTTGCCCGAATGGGCGTGCAGCAGGTTCACTCCCGGCTCGCGCAACAGCCCCCAGAGCAGGGATAGCGACAGCAGGTTGCCGCCCTTGCGATCCATGTCCG
>JBMYTY010000477.1:0-1839 GCA_049604855.1 Gammaproteobacteria bacterium
GTGCGCGCGGCCTTCACCAACGGAAAACGCCCTTACACCTACGTGAAGCCTTTCGCCACGACCCTGTTTCTGTCCTCCAACCAGGATGACGTGCGCCTGGCCCTGGATGATGGCTATGCCGCCGCCACCATCCTGCCCTCGGCTCGTGGGGAGTCGGACAGTGGCCAATTGCGCATCGCCTTTGACGGGGACGCCGTGATCTTCAGCGACGAGGCCGAGCGCATCTACAAGGCGGATGGACTGCACGCCTTTTCAGAGTCGGAGACCCGCTCGGCCGGAAAGCCCCTCAGCGGTGGGCCCTTCAAGGCCTTTCTCGAGGCCTTGCACAGGATCCAGGCGGATTATCCGCCTGAGCAATCCCCCATCCGCACCGCCCTGGTGACGGCCCGTGGCGCGCCAGCGCACAAGCGCGTGATCCTGACCTTGCGGGAGTGGGGCGTTCGTATCGACGAGGCCTTCTTCCTGGGCGGCCTGGACAAGTCCGCCTTCCTGAAGGCCTTCAACGCTGACATCTTCTTCGACGATCAACGTACCCACTGCGAGTCGGCGCGGGTACACGTGGCCACCGGGCACGTACCCCACGGCGTGGCGAACAGCGGTTGATGATCGCGCAGCGGCGGATCGGGCGCCGCCACGCAAGCCCCGGCGAGCCGGTCAGATCTCCTTGTCGTCGAACAGGAAGTTGAGGGACTTCCAGATCGAGGGCTCATCCACGGAGTAGGCGCCGGGGGTCGCATTGGGGAAGTTGAGCCGCAGCACGCGCTCGCTGTCCGCCTTCAGGTCTTCCAGACCGAGCGCATCGTAGGCGGCGATCATCAGTTGCAGTGCCTGCTCCTGGTGGGGGGTGCGCTGATAGTTTTCCACCACGGTCTTGGCCCGGTTGGCGGCCGCCAGGTAGGCCTTGCGTCGCAGGTACCAGTCCGCCACCGCGATCTCGTACTCGGCCAGGTTGTTACGCAGATAGAGCATGCGTAACTGCGAATCCTCGGTATAGCGACTGTCCGGGTAACGGGTGACCACCTTCTCGAAATCGTAGAACGAATCGATGGCCGCGCCCGGGTCGCGCTGTGCTTCGTCGAAGTTCAGGTAGCGCTGCAGCAGACCGCGGCCGCGGTTGAAGTTGATGACGCCGCGCAGGTAGTAGGCGTAGTCCGCGAAGGGGTGCCGGGGGTAGGCCTTGAAGAACCGGTCCAGCGTGGCCAGGCCCGCATCGGGTTCATCACCCTTGTAATGACAATAGGCCTTGTCGAGGAAGGACTGCTGGGCCATGCGGCCGAAGGGATAACGGGCGAGCAGCTTGCCGCCGTAGTTCCCGCAATCCTCCCAGCGTTGGTCATCCAGGGCTTCTTTCATGGCGCTGAACAGGCGCTGCTGGGACCAGCCCTTGGTCTCGTCTTCGGCATCGGGGAGCAGGCCGCAACCGGAGGCCAGCAGGGCGGCAAGAAGGAGAAGCAGGCGGAAAGGATGGGTCATTCGGTTGGGCCGTCAACGTCTGAAGTGGCGGGATTCTCCCTTGAAGCCCCTGACGGAATCAATCTGGAGTACCTTTGCGCCCCATGAATGACGTCGTTCCCCCCGAACTGGCGGGCAAACGCCTGGATCAGGTGCTCGTCCATTTGTACCCGGACTTCTCGCGCAGCCGTCTGACCACCTGGATTCGCGAGGGGCGGGTGTTGCTGGACGGGAGCCCCCGGGCGCCCAAGTACCGGGTGCTGGGCGGAGAACGCCTGGCAACGGATTTTGAGGCGCCCGTCGAAGAGGATGAGACCTGGACGGCGGAGGCGATGGACCTCGAAATCGTATACGCGGACGAGCAGATCTTCGTGATCAACAAACCGT
>JBMYTY010000478.1:0-1831 GCA_049604855.1 Gammaproteobacteria bacterium
ATCCTCAAAAAGATCGTTGCGCGCAAGTGGGAAGAGATCGACGAGCGCCAGCGAAACACATCGACCGAGGACCTCAAGGCGCGCGCCCGAGATGCTGACCCGGTGCGTGGATTCGTTCGTTCCATGCAGGCACGAATCGAAGCGGGCGACCCCGCGGTGATCGCGGAGGTGAAGAAGGCCTCGCCGAGCAAGGGGGTGTTTCGCGAGGATTTTCAACCGGCGTTTATCGCGAACCGCTACGAGGCCGGGGGAGCGGCCTGTTTGTCCGTCCTTACGGATGCGGATTACTTCCAAGGTTCCGAGGCCTATCTCCAACAGGCGCGGGCAGCCTGCTCAATCCCCGTGATACGCAAGGACTTCATCGTCGATCCCTACCAGGTCTACGAGGCGCGCGCGATCGGGGCGGACTGCATCCTGTTGATTGTTGCCTGTCTTGAAGACGCGACCATGGCGCACCTCGCGGGTCTGGCGACCGAGTTGGGCATGGACGTGCTGGTGGAGGTCCACGATGGCGCGGAGTTGGATCGGGCCCTGCGTCTGGAGCTGCCATTGGTGGGCATCAACAATCGAGACCTGCGTAGTTTCGAAACCCGGCTTGAGACCACTTATGACCTGCTCGCGCGCATCCCTGACGGACGGATCGTGGTGACCGAGAGTGGTATTCACGGCAAGGAAGATGTGCAGGCCATGCGGGACCATGATGTGCATGCTTTCCTGGTCGGGGAGGCCTTCATGCGCGCCGACGATCCCGGCGCTCGGTTGCGCACCCTGTTTTTCTGAATCGGTGGTACCACGATGAAAGCACGAGTGAAGTGGGTTGAAGGGGCATGTTTCGTGGGCGAGTCGCCCAGTGGCCACGCCGTGGTCATGGATGGGCCACCCGAGGGAGGAGGGCGCGACCTTGGCGTGCGCCCCATGGAAATGCTGCTACTGGGAATGGGGGGGTGTACGGCCTATGACGTGGTCTCCATTCTCAAGAAGAGTCGCCAGGACATCATCGACTGCTATGTGGAGATCGAGGCTGAACGTGCCGATTCCGTGCCGAAGGTGTTCACGCACATCCATGTCCATTTCGTGGTCACCGGAAGGGGCCTGACCGAGGACCGGGTCAAGCGGGCGGTAGAGCTTTCCGCGGACAAGTACTGTTCCGCCTCCATCATGCTGGGGAAGGCGGCCGAGATCAGTCATGACTTCGAGATCGTGGAAGCGTCCTGATACGTCTCTGTAGACAGGTCGGGGGTTTTGGATAAACTGCGCGCCCCTTTCTTGTTGTCCCATTCGCGCCGCTATGACCCGACCCAGGTCGGTCCGGATTCCGCGTGAAGTTCCCCTCGGAGAAGCTGGCCTTGAACGACGAGCTCAAGCTGCACGGTTTCAACAACCTGACCAAGTCGCTCAGCTTCAATATCTACGATATTTGCTATGCGCGAACGCCTCAGCATGTGCGCGAGTACATCGAGTACATCGACGAGGTCTACAACGCCGAGCGCCTGACCCAGATTCTCAAGGATGTCTCGGACATCATCGGGGCCAACATCCTCAACATCGCCCACCAGGATTACGACCCGGAAGGCGCGAGCGTGACCATGCTGATCTCTGAGGAGCCCATCGTCTCCGAGGCGATATCCAACGAGGAGGCGCCGGGTCCGTTGCCCGATGCAGTCGTGGCCCACCTGGACAAGAGCCATATCACTGTTCATACCTATCCGGAATCCCATCCGGATAACGGCATCAGTACCTTCCGCGCCGATATCGACGTTTCGACCTGTGGTCGGATTTCACCGTTGAAAGCCCTGAACTACCTGATTCACACCCTGGAATCGGACATCGT
>JBMYTY010000479.1:0-1828 GCA_049604855.1 Gammaproteobacteria bacterium
GCGGGGGGATGAGCTCTTTTTAGGGCTTCGGATGCAATGGGTGCAAGGGCGGCGGAGGGATCGGGGGAGCTTGCCCGAATTTCGCCCGAATTCGTCTTCGCGTTGCCCGTTGGCGTCGGCGAATGGCCCGGGAGCGGGTCTGAAATGCGATCCCAGGTGGAACACGGCGGGCCCGGATTTCACCACCCACCGACCGGCGCAGGCCCGGATAGCCGTTCCCGGCCATGGAAGGCGCGCTGGACCAAGCCACGAGCCCGACCCACAAGGAGATACTTCCCGTGCGTAAACACGTCCCCTCAGTCTCTCAGACCCGTCAGGTGGTTCCGTCCGCCGGTCCCCATTGCACGGATTTTCTGTTCTGGCCGCCGGAGCATGCGAGCGCCTACGGGCGGGTGGCCCCATCCAATCCCCGACCAGGTTCGAACCGGCCCGGTGACCCGGCGTGCTCGCGGGGGCGGCGTTGATGCCCATGGCGTATCGACGGCCGCGCCGCGGCCTGCCCTGGCGACATGGCGCGTTCGCGCTGGTCAGCGCCCTGATGGTGGCGATGGTGCTGAGCTGGGAGCGTATCGAAGGCGCACTGGTGGAACGGGCGTGGCTCAACACCCAGGCACGGGATGATCGGGTGACACCCTGGCCGGGTGCCGGGTACTGGCCCACCGCGCGCCTGGTGTTGCCGGCGCGAAATGAAAGCCATTGGCTCTATGGCAGCAGGGAGTCCGGTGGGCACCGTCCGCGCCTGGACGATTGGCGTTGGCCCCACTACGCCCGTGTACAGCTTGATTCCGGGGCGCTGAACGGAGCGTTGCGGGAGCTGAAGCCGGGAGGACTGGTGCAGGTATACCTGCCCGGTGAGGAAGGATGGAGCTACCGGCTGGAGGCCCCCGCCGACCGCGGAATGGAGACCGGGGAAGAACGAAGCGGGGGATTGACCTTCATGCATTCGGGACAGGTCTGGCGACGTGCCCGTTTCGCCGGGCCCGCGCCGCGGCAACGCGGGATGGCGGGCGACCTCGCGGGGAGGACGCCCACCCCTGGGGTCAGAAGATTTCCTTGAAGAAGCTCTGCATCTTGGACCAGGAGCGCTGATCGGCGGTGGCGTCGTACTTGAGGTTCTCGATACCGAAGGCGGCCGCGTCCGGATTGGTGAAGCCGTGGCGCACATCGCCGCCGTAGGTGTTCATTTCCCAGGTCGCACCGGACTCCTGCAGCTTCGCCCGGAAGTTGGTGACCACCTCCGGGGCGATGAACTTGTCACCGGCTCCGTGCAGCACCAGGATCTGGGGGCCGATCTTGCCCTTGGATTCCTCCGGGGCGGCGGGGAGCGCGCCATGGAAGCTGACCACGCCCTTCACGGGGGCGTTGTCATAGGCCATCTGCAGGATGGTTGCACCGCCGAAGCAGTAGCCCATGGCGGCGGTCTTGTCCGCATCCACCATGCCGCTGTTCAGCAGCTGGGTGAGGCCGAGGCCCGCACGTTCACGCCAGCCCTCGACATCGGCGGTCACACCCTGCATCCACTCCTTCGCCTTGCCCGGGTCGGTGGTGACCTTGCCGGTGCCGTACATGTCAGCAGCGAAGGCGACGTAGCCCAGCTCGGCGAGCATGCGTGCGCGCTTCTTCGCGTAGTCGTTCAGACCCCACCATTCGTGGATGACGAGGACGCCGGGGCGTTTTCCGCTTTGCGCGTCGTCCCAGTAAAGATGGCCGGTGAGGGTGTCGCCCTCGTGCTCGTAAGTGACGGCCTTGGTCTGGACCGCGGCCAGGGCGGGAAAGGCGGTTGCGGCCAACAGGGCCAGGGCGGTGATGTGTTTGAGCATCTGGATCT
>JBMYTY010000480.1:0-1825 GCA_049604855.1 Gammaproteobacteria bacterium
CCGATACAAGGCCGCGTGCCGGAAAGCGTTGCCACCATCGGGGGTGCCTGTTGGTCATGGATTCCCACCAGATTTGTCGCGACCCTGCGTTTGATTTGCCGACGCATCCCGTCGCCGACAAAGGGGTATTCAGCACACCACGCACCAACACACCCTGAACAAAAGTAGTAGTTTGCTTGGGGATGCTATCAAAGAGGAGTGCTAAGCATCTAATAAATATGAACTTCATTGCACCGTTCAGTCCGTTTTCCTGCTCATTTCACGAGATGTGAGCAACGATACGGGAACACCCCAAGTCGAATCAGTTAATTACTTAACATCGCGCCGCTTACCAGGACCACTCCCTTCGCCGCTGCCTGTTTGCCATTGGGTCCGCTCGCGCCTGTGGCACCGTAGCGCGGGTTTGGTTGATAATCCCGGCCGTTTAGCCCACCCCAACGACGCGATAGGCAGCGAGCTTCATGTCCACCGAGATTCCTGACGATGTACGCGACGCGGTACACGAAATCCTGAAAAGCCATGCCGAGAACGACACCTCGGCCATGACGGCCGAAAGCACCCTCGAAGACATCGGAGTCGACTCCCTGGCGGTGATCGAGATCATCTATGACGTGGAGGAGAAGTTCGACATCACCGTTCCGGACATTTCGGAGATCGAAGGCATCGAGGATCAGTTCAAGACCGTGGGCGACGTGGTCAACGCCATCGGTGGCCTGGTCGTGAAAGCGCGCTCGGAAAGCGCCGCCGAATGAGCTCATCCGGATCCGCCCGAAACGGAGGGCCGCGCATCGTTGTTACCGGGCTCGGAATCATCTCCTCTCTCGGGAACGACGTCGCCTCATTCGAGCAAGCCCTGTTCAGAGGGGATGTGGGCATCGGCCCCATCAGTCTTTACGACGATGCGCCAGTTGACATGCGCGTCGCCGCTGAAGTGCGCGACTACGAAGAAAAGGAGCATTTCACCAACAGCCAGCTGACGTTGATGGATCGTTTCGCGCAGTTTGCCCTGCTCAGCGCCCGCGAGGCCGTGGCGGACAGCGGTCTCGACTTTGCTTCCACCGCTGATGACAAGTACACGCCGGGCAGCCTGGGAAACCGCACGGCCGTGGTGCATGGAACGGGTATCGGTGGCCAAACCACGCAGGACGCGTCCTATCACCGACTTCTGGTGGAGCACGGCAAGCGAGCACACCCGTTCACCATCCCCAAGCTCATGCCCAATGCGGGCGCGAGTCAGATCAGTATGGAATTCGGTATTACCGGGCCCAGCCTGACCACGGCTACTGCCTGCGCATCCACGGCCCACGCCATCGCCGTGGCCGTCATGCTGATGCGATCAGGCCAGGCAGACGTCGCCATCACCGGCGGCGCGGAGGCCTGTATCAACTACGGGACGATGATGGCCTGGAAGGCGCTGCGCGTCACCGCCAAGGACACATGCCGCCCGTTTTCCGACAAGCGCGGGGGGATGGTGGTCGGTGAAGGTGGCGGCACGCTGGTGCTCGAAACACTGGAGCACGCACGCGCCCGCGGCGCACGCATCCACGCTGAGTTGACCGGTATTGGCATGAGTGCCGATGCGGGAAACATCATCCAGCCCGCGGGAGACGGTGCGGCCCTGGCGCTCGCCGGATGCCTTTCGGACTCGGGGCTATCTCCCGAGGATATTGACTACATCAATGCCCACGGAACGGGTACTCCGCAGAACGACCCGACCGAGTCCGCTGCCATCCGCCAGGTCTTCGGCACCCACGCGGACAAGGTCGCCGTGTCATCTACCAAGTCCATGCACGGCCACGCCCTGGGAGCGGCCGCCGCCCTGGAG
>JBMYTY010000481.1:0-1818 GCA_049604855.1 Gammaproteobacteria bacterium
GAACTGAACGATTATCCAAACCAATCCGCTCGCGCCAGATTCATTCAGAGCTTCCCTAAGTGAACCGGGACGTGCCGGACCGGTGGGGTCAACCCACCGTGTCCTCCCTGTGCGGAGGGGGATAAACGGCGCGCGTTTCGCGCGGGCTGTTGCGCTCCAGGCGTTCGATGACGGCGGCCTGCGCGAGCAGGGCCCGCAGGGATTGGGCTTCACGACGCTCCTGGCCCAGGGGCAGGAGCCGAAGCGCCTGGTGACGTCGTCTCAGTTCCAGATAATCCCGCGGGGGCAGGTCTTCGACGGCCAGCTGAAATCCCCGCTCCAGATGCTCCAGTCCGGCCCTGAGAAATCGGCTGACCAATAACTGGCCGTAGATGAGTTCAACCCGGGCCTCCTCCACCCGTGTGGCGGCGGCGCTTTTCAGACCCAGGTAGTCCGCCTCCACCGGGCGGTCGGCCCAGAATCGGGCGATCAGGGTCCGCAGGCGCTGGTCGAACGAACTCCCGGCCAGGGGCGGCGATCCGGCACGCGCCGGAGTGTGTTGGTCCAGCCATTCCCGGGCTTCGGACGGAGCCATGGGGTTGGCGTGCCATTGCGCGATTTGACCGAGTGGGTGCTGGGGGGCCGACATGGCGGTGTTCAGAAGTTGGCTCTGGGAGGGTTCCGGTGCGGGGGTTCAATCACCCGATGGTGCATAACAATGCGGGATGTGGTGCTAGCGGACAATCTAGGTGTGACCGAGGGTCGGGTAAGGGCTGATCGGAGGGGGCGGGACAGTTTCAGCCTTTTCCGACTTTCCTGTCTCGGGGGCGGGGGGCACTATGTGCGACCCGCTTAACGAAAACGGAAACCATCGCGCGGCGTTCGCGATTCACGGATCAAAACCAAATGGCAAGGAGACGGTTCAAATTTCTGGTGGTCGATGCGTCCGGAGTGTCACGCACCGTGATCACCCGTGTGCTCTCGGAACAGGTCAAAGGGCTAGAGGTCGTGGGTGCGCGAAGCGCGGAGGAGGCCCTGGAGCTGGCGGCCTGTGAGACCTTCGATGCCGTGTCCACGTCGGTTGTGCTGCCGGGAGAAGATGGGCTGGGTTTCGGTCGACGCTTGCGTGCGCTGCCGGGCTACGGTGAAACGCCTTTGCTACTGATCTCATCCGATGCCGACGAGTCCCGGTTTCGTGATGACCATCAGGCGCGCATCACCGAGGTCTTCGACAAGACCGATGGATTCGAAGCGCTGGCGGAATTCCTCTGCACCTTCGTTCGCCGCGGGCATCTGCTCTCCGGCCGGGTTCTGTACGTGGAGGACAGCCTGCTGGCCATGCGCATCATCCGGGACATCATGGAGCGTAATGGTCTTGAGGTGACCCACGTGGTGAGCGCGGAACAGGCCGTGGAACTTCTTGAGGCCCACGACACGCCCGAGGAGATTCCCTACGACATGGTCATCAGCGACTACATGCTCAAGGGGCGGATGACGGGCAAGGACCTGGTGGCGCGCATGCGCGGCGAGATGAATCTGGATGGCCGCCGCCTGCCGGTGCTCATTCTCACGGTGAACCAGGATCAGAGGCAGCAGGCTGAATTGTTCCGCTGCGGCGCCAACGACTTCGTGCCCAAGCCGGTGGAGGAGGACATCCTCATGGCGCGCGTTCGAACCCTCATGTTGCTGAACCACCACACCCGGGCCCTGGATGAGCGCGCGGCGGCCCGCCGCCGTGCCGCGCAGCCGGCCCGGCAACACCTCAGGGCCTGGCGGCACTGAGTCACCCACCGGTGTGCGGTTCGCTGGCTCTGGAGCCGCTTCGGGCGCGTCGATACC
>JBMYTY010000482.1:0-1816 GCA_049604855.1 Gammaproteobacteria bacterium
CGCTCATGGAGTTGGAGATATGAGCGCACGGCAAGGGCGCGCACGGTCCACCGCACGCCCCCTCGAGCAGGGCGCCTGACCCATGCGCCTGGGTCTTGCCTTTTATCTGGCGCTCAAGGGCATTCGCTTTCATCGCGGTGTGGCCCTCATCACCGTGCTGGGCGTCGCCATCGGGATGCTGGTGATCAGTACCATCCTGATCGTCGATCACAACACGTCACGATCGGAATCCATCCGCGATGCCCGCGAGACGGCACGCATGGAACGGGTGCGCGAACGTCCGGCCGCCGCCGGTCTTCCGGACATCCGCGAATTGCGTTTCGAACGCGCCAGCGGTGATCAGACCCGCATCGGTCTGGTGCCGGCACAGGAGGGCAGCGAGACCCGGGTGGAACCGAGCGCGGAGGCCACGGACCGGATTGGCGAAGCCGATTACCAGGCCATGCGCCTCGCGGTCCGATTGGCCTCCGTGTTCGCCTTCACCATCGGAGCGGTGATCGTCTTTTACACCATGCGTTTTTCGCTGGCCTCGCGGCGTCGCGAGTTCGCCCTTCTGCTGACCCTCGGTGAACATCGGGAGACCGCGGCATTGGCCCTCGCCATCGAAGCCGTGGTGCTCGGCTTTGCCGGTCTTCTGCTGGGCTCGCTTGCCGCCATTCCCACCGCCATGGCGTTGCTGGAGCGCGGCGTCACGACCACCGGGCGCAGCTTCGTCGCCGGCTTCCACCTGCCCTGGTTGGAGTTGGGCGCGGTCAGCAGCATCGGAATTCTCGTTGCCCTGGCCGGTGTCGCCGGCCCAGCGCTGCATCTGTGGCGTCTGTCCATCCGCGACGTGCTGCAACCGCGCTTCGTCGCGGGGGAGAACGAACTGGAAGCGGGCCAACGCGGGGGTTACGGCTGGATTCTCGTACCCGTTCTGGCCATGGCCTACGTGATGATGCGTCCGTTCCTCAAGGACTGGCTTACCGTCGTGGTCTTCTTCTTGGTGGAGTCGGCATTCGTGGTGCTGTTCGCGCTGGCCGTGCTCATCTGGGTACGCCCGGTACTCAAGGCCCTGATACGGGCCTTCGAGTGGATCCTCGGCCCCGCCCTACCCCTCGAGACCCTCTTGTCCGGTCGGCGCATGCGCCTGGCCCTGCGCCAGTTCACCTTCACCATCATTTCAGTGGTGGTGGTGTTCAGCCTGGTCACCGCCCTGCAGGGGATCGCCACCTCACTGAAGATGGAGATCCACCACTGGGCATGGGACGCCTTGATCCCCAACGTCCACTACAGCCGGGTACACGGCCTCGACGAGCCGTTGCCAGAAAAGTTGCTCGAGGAAATGGCCGACGAAGGCGTCTACTTCTACCGCGTGAGCCCCAAAGGCCTGGGCGCCCTGCCCATGCGACTGGTCAAGGCGGACGACCTGAATCGACTGCGCGCCGCGGACGGTCGGCCGGAATTCGGGCCAGGCCAGGTGATTCTCTCCAGTACCCTGGCCGCCCGTTACCGGCTGGAGCCTGGCGACAGCCTGGTCCTGGAAGGTCCGAACGAGAGTCACCGCTTCGAGGTCTTGGAGGTGTCCGACCGCTATGGCTATTACCCGGTACGCGAGCAATACGTCGATATGCGCACCTACGCCCTGTTCACCGATGGCAACCCGCTGTTCAGGAACAACATGGAGAAGCGCCTCGGAGACCTGGCCATTGCCCGCGCCGCCGGAGACGACACGGAGCCCAGCCGGGCACAGATCCTCCGGGTTGCCCCGCAGTATCAGGCCCAATGGAGAGCGGGATGGCTCGGCTGGCGACAGCAACAGGAGATCGATAGGGAT
>JBMYTY010000483.1:0-1804 GCA_049604855.1 Gammaproteobacteria bacterium
ACCCGTCTTTACCCAGCGCATCGCATCCGGCAGGACGCGTATGCCGAGGCTCTGCGGGCCCATCTTGACCAGCACCTGGAGCAGGGCGTGGTTTGGGCCCGGCGTCCGCGGTGGCGCAAGTTCGGAGAGTTGACGCCGCTGTTCATCCGCCAGATCCCGGGCACCGAGGGTCGGATGCGCATGCATGTGACCGAGCGGCAATGGGCCCTGCTGGAGCGCGTCGCGCAGGCGCCGGGGAACATCGATCCCTGGGTGGGGCAGTACCGGGAGGACTACATGGGTCGCATGGCCTTGGTGCTTACCCTGGCCGAGTTCGTGCCTGAGCGTGCAAAGGGAATCAGTGCCGCGGACCGCGATCGGGGGTTCGCCATCACCCGCCAAAGCCTGCAGGGACTGCTTGATGAAGCCGACCTTCGGGTTCGCCACAAGACCCGGTTCGACGCAAAGCGCGTACGCAGTCTGCTGGCGGCGGCCCGCGAACGCCTGTACCCGGACATGATCAAGCCCAGGGCAGCGGCGTACTTCATCACCCTGGGCCGCCTGCACCAGCGCGAGGGTGATCCGGATTCAGCGCTGGCTGCCTGGGTTCGTGCCCTTGAGGAATTCCCCAGCCCGGCCAACGAGGCGGCGGGCCTGGTCACCCGTCTGCTGGACGAGGCAGGGCGAGCGGATCTCGAAATGGCCCTCAAAGCCCGTTTTCCCGCAGTGTGGAACGCCCGGTAGGACAGGGAATATCCGCTTGGACGCAGCCAATGACCTGGGTCATGGTTGAGTCAGGGCCGGGGTTCAGTATCCCCGACTACCCAGTGAACAGGTTCTGACCATGGCTGACACTTCCGCGGACACCCGTGGCTTTATTGCTCACCGTCCCCCTTTCGATACGCTCCCCGAGAACGTTCTGGACCGGGTGGTCGGCCAGCTGGGCCGATTCGAGCTCAAGGCGGGCGATGTGTTCCCGCCCGGGGACGAGGACGAGCGCACCCATTTGTTCATCGTGCAGCGCGGCTCCATCGAAATGCGTACGCCTTCGGGGAGGTTGTGCGAGAAGTTGGGCGAGGGTGACCTGTTCACCACCCAGTGCCAGTTGGTCAACCTGACCGAGGCCGAGACCGGAACGGTAATGGAGAAAACCGTGGTGCTGGCCCTGCGCTGCACGGATCTGCGCACCGTGTGTCGCGAATCCAAGGAATTCGCCCAGCATTTCCGCGATTCCGTGACCACCCGGCTGCGCGCGGCGGTGGACCGCAACAACCAGGCCATGGATGCCGTGGCTGACAGCCTGGGCTCGGACATCGGCGACCTCGTACGCCACGATCCCATAACGCTTGAGGCATCGGCCACGATCCAGCAGGCCGCCCGCCTTATGACGGACCAGCGCGTGTCCTCGGTGATGATCGTGGATGGGGGCGAACTGGCAGGCTTGATCACCGACCGTGATCTCCGGCGCTCCATTGCCTCGGGACTGGCGCACGAAGACCCGGTGGCCAACATCATGACGCGGGACCTGAAGTGCATCAGCTCGGGGGAGCCGGTCATGCAGGCGCTTATGGTCATGACCCAGTTGGGGGTGCACCACCTGCCGGTGATGGATGGCAAGCGCCTGATCGGCATGGTCACGGCGACGGATCTGACGCGCCACCAGAGTACGCACTCCGCCCTGTTCGCCTCGGACGTCCGCAAGGCGGCCTCCATCGGTGACCTCGTCCGGGTCAGTCGCAAACTGCCCGAATTGCAGTTGCACCTGGCCAATGCCGGCGCGTCGGCATTGAACATCGGCGAAGCGGTGTCCTTCATCACCGATTCG
>JBMYTY010000484.1:0-1793 GCA_049604855.1 Gammaproteobacteria bacterium
GCTGCCCGTGAGTCAGGGGACGCCCCCCCATATCCGACGCCACCGTTTTCACATCCTCTCCCGCTTCAACCCGCTTCGCGGCCTCGGAGGCCAGACCCGCCGCCTTCTCGGATGCCGCCTTCAGGGAAAGAATTGAACGGATCACAGATGAAACCTCGTCCAGATCCTTCTGACGGGGAGGTTTGAGGTCGGCAAGGCGCAGAACGATGACCCGGTCATCATTGATCCGGACCACCGGGCTATTCAGGCCTTCGTTACGGACATCATCCGAAAACGCCGCCGCGCGAACCGGCTCCAGGTAGGCCACATCCTCGGACGGAGCCAGGGGATCATTGGGACCGTCGGCATGGAAGTAAACGCTGGTCTGAACCTCAAGGCCCACGGCCTCCGCGGCCCCAGCCAGGCTATCGGCTTCCTCGTAGGTGAGATTGGCCAGTTCCTGTCCCTTGGCATAAAACTCGTCGTGGCTACGCTCCGCCGCCAGCTGGGTCACGGCCTGCTCGCGCACCTCGGCGAGCGGCTTGACTTCGCCTCCCTCTGACTCCAGCAGCTTGAGCAGATGCCAACCAAAGGGCGAACGCAGCGGCTCGCTGACCTGACTCACCTCAAGCCCGGCTATGGCCTTCATCAAGGCCGGATCAAGATCACCGTCCTGAACGAAACCCAGGTCCCCGCCGTCGGCACCGGTATCCGTGTCATCAGAGTCCGTTTTGGCCAACTCGGCGAAATCAGCACCGTCGCTCAGCTTGGCTTCCAGGGCCTGCACACGCTCGCGGGCCGCGGTGAGTGCCGATTCATCCGCATCTGAAGGCACGGTAACCAGGATGTGGGCCACCCGATTTCGCTTGGGAGACGTGAACTGCGCTTTGTGAGCGTCGTACCAGGCCTCGATCTCAGCGTCACTGGGCGCACTGGCCTCCGCGATGGAGGCCGCGTTCAGGTCCAGATACTCAACCTTGACCAATTCGGGCGCCTGGAACTGGTCTCCATTCGCCCGATAGTAGGCCTCGATGTCCGCATCACTGACGTCATCCGGAGCGGCGAAAGTCGCCTGGTCGAAACGGATCTCCTCGATATCGCGTGTCTGTCGCTCCGCTTTGAGGAAGTCTGTAACAACGTCATCGGACAGCAGGCTGGTCGCGCTGATCGCATTCTGCACCTGGTCGAGCCGCATGGAGTTCGACTGCTCCGCCTCGAACTGATCCTCGGACATCCCGTTGTACTGGAGCATCTGTGCGTACAGCTCGCGCGAGAAGGCCCCATCACGCCGGAACTCGGGCATGGAGGTTATCGCCACCCGCAATTGGGCTGGACCAATCGCGTAGCCCTCACTCAAGGCCACGCCATTGAGCAGCTGGGCGTTGATCATCGAATCAAGAACCGTCTCCTTGAGTTGTTCCTGATCCTTCTCCGTCACCTGCCCTTGGCGCTGCTGGGTCAGATTGGCCAATAAACGGTCATAGCGATTACGGAACTCGCGCTGCGGAATTTCCTGTCCGTCAACGACCGCTACGGGAAGGCTGGAGTCGGCCGAGAAGTACTGCTGGATGCCGAACAGGGCAAATGGAATGGAGAGCAGGATCACGATAATCCACGCGATCCAACCGGTCGCGCGGTCACGAATGGACTGAAGCATTCCAATCTCGCTTTATAAGCTGATTGCTGTGCCGCATCGCCGACGGGGATCGAGCCCCCATCGGGGCGGCAGACGCAGACAAGAAAAAGGGCGTCCGCTTGGACGCCCTCGAATGTTGGCGGAGTGGACGGGACTCGAACCCGCGACCCCCGGCGTG
>JBMYTY010000485.1:0-1759 GCA_049604855.1 Gammaproteobacteria bacterium
GCGGCGTCGTGCAGGTCTTGCTGGGCCGGGGTCATGGACACGTCCAGGCGTTGCTGGATGCGCTCGGGCAACTGGTCGCGCACCAGAGAGCGGTCGCGGCGCAGCATCACCGGGGCCAGGCGGCGCCGCAGCTCGGAGAGGTTGCGATAGCCCAGCACCTTGCCGCGCTCGTCGCTGACGTGGAAGTCCACGAGGTAACGCCACAGCGGGCCCAGCACCTGGGGGTCCACCACCTGCATGAGGCTGTAGAGGTCTTCCAGGCGGTTCTCCAGCGGCGTACCGGAGAGCACGAAGGCGTAGCGCGAGGGGATGAGCTTGACGGCGGCGGCGATCTTGGTACGCCAGTTCTTGATGCGCTGGGCCTCGTCCAGGATCAGCAAGTCGGGGCTCAGGGTCTCGTTGATGACCGTGAGATCGCGCAGGATCAGCTCGTAGTTGACGATGAAGAAGCCATCACCGCGCCGGTATTGCACCCCGCGCGCCTCGGGCCCGCCCTGGATGACCCGGGCCGCCATGCCGGTGAAGCGCTCGATCTCCCGCGCCCATTGCTGTTTGAGTGAGGCCGGGCAGGCGACCAGGATGCGCCGCGCCCCGGCGTGGTCGTGCAGCCAGCGGGCGGCGGCGATGGATTGCAAGGTCTTGCCCAGGCCCATGTCGTCGGCCAGCAGGGCGCGGCCGTTGGCGGCGAGGAAGGCGGCGCCTGCTACCTGATAAGGATAAAGCCGCGCCTTGATGCCCGGGATATGGCCGCCACCGGCGGCTATGCGCTCGCGGATGTCCCGGGCGCGGACCTGGTGGGCGGCCTGGGCCGACAGCCGACGCACGTGGGCGGCGGCGTCCTCGCCCAGATCGATGTCGTCACGGCCCTCGACCCGCTCGGCGAGGCGGTAGTAATCGTCCGGTAGGCGACCGGTGAACAGGCCCTGGGCGTCGAAAACCTCGTCCAATTCCGGCACCAGGTCTTCGGCGACACCGGCGCCACGATGCAGGGCGATGCGCGGGGCGTCATCCACGTCCCAGTTCAGATACACATAGGGCCGGGTCACGCGCAGGGCGGCGCGCTTGGCCTTGGACAGCTTGCCCAGGCGATGCAGCACCGCCTCGATGTGCTTGCAGGTGCCGAGCTGGTTGGTGGCGAAATCGGGGCAGGTGCAGTGATTGCCGACCCGCTGCAGGGAGCGGACGTTGACCCGGTAGCTCCGGCTGTAGTGGCTGCTCGAGGTGATGGACTTGGCCTTCCAGACACCCAAGCCCTCGGTACCATCCAGGGGGGTCACCATGACCTCGGTGCGACCGCGCTGGATACGCTCCTCGATGGCGCCATCCGCTGCCCCCAGCAGTTCATCGCCCTCACTGGAAGCGTATGCATAGAGCGCTGCGGCGGCGTGACGGCAGGGCGTATCCGGAGAGGTCCCGCAAGCACATTCGGTGATCAATTCACCACCCGCATTGAACCAGATGTGGGTACGAAACAGAGCTTCCGAATGGGTGTCCTCGACTTCCGCCAGCAGCTCATCGTCTCCTCGATCGAGGTCGGCGACGCACTGCTGGCGAAAATCCGCCAGTCCGGCACGCAGGACCGGCTCCGGAAACAGGGCCTGGAGCCGCTCCGTGTCGAGGAGGAAGGGATCGTTCGGGGCGAGAGTCGGGGTTGCGGACATGGTTTTGGATTGTGCGGTGGGAAGCGCGGACGCGGCGGGCGTGAATTGGACCACGACCATCAGAAACGTCCAATTCTCGGACGCCTGGTTTCGCTAAT
>JBMYTY010000486.1:0-1752 GCA_049604855.1 Gammaproteobacteria bacterium
CCGTCATCCGCAATCGAGTCGATTATCGCCTCGGCGATCATCCGGTCCACCGGCCCCATGGGGGTCATGTCCAGTTGCCACTGCAGATGTTCGTGAAGCCCCATGCCCTTCTGGGCACCGGCGATCTCGTAGTAATCCACCGCGCTATCGTCAGAGGGCGCTGAGGTGTAGGGGCCGGGCGGTGGGTCGTAGATGTCTTCCCAGCCCACATCGACCGGCAATTCTCCCGGCATATTCTCGCTGGCCGCGGTCAGGGAGTCAGCGGTGTCGGGTTCGGAGGGGCCGTCTTCGGAAGCGGATGAGGGCGATGTGTCGGCGTTGGAGTCCTGGGTGCCCGGCGACCCGTCGGAATCACTGCCGTCTGAGCGTCGGTCACTGCCATCCGCGACGGGCTCCGAGTCCTCGTCGACCTCAAGCATGAGGTTGGAGTCCAGTTGTTCCTGAATGGTGCCCTGTAGATCCAGGGTGGAAAGCTGAAGCAGTTTGATGGCCTGCCGCAACTGGGGAGTCATCACCAGTTGCTGGCCGAGTTTTAGCTGCAGTGACTGCTTCATTCTGCTTTCGTCAGGACTCGCGTGCTTGCGCCTGGATACTCTCTGGCCGGGACGTCCGTGACCGTTCGAGGAAAGGTGTACGGATGATTGTAGTGGATTGCGCGAATCGGTACAGATATTGCCAATGCGATATTCATTCCGCCTCGTGAGTGAGGCTTGGCGTCGTGCTGCCCGGGCCGTCGCGCAGGGTATTGCCGCGAAAAATCGGCCCGCCTGAGCATCGCCGCGGGAGGACATGGCGGTCAGTGCGTCCGAGAGGCAGGACTGCCGGGGGCACATACCCCGGGCTACATGCGGAACTGGTCACCCAGATAGACGTCGCGGACCTGTTTGTCGGCCAGAATGTCATCGGGGGTGCCGTCCGCGATGACCTTGCCGTTGCTCAAGATGTACGCCCGCCCACAGATGCCCAGGGTTTCCCGCACGTTGTGATCGGTGATCAGCACGCCGATGTTCCGGGTGGTCAGGTGTTCGATGATGCGTTGGATGTCGATCACGGAAATCGGATCGACCCCGGCAAAGGGTTCGTCAAGCAGTATGAAACGGGGCTCAGCGGCCAATGCTCGGGCAATCTCCACGCGGCGTCGCTCGCCACCGGACAGCGATACCCCCTGTTTGCTCGCCAGATGGGTGATGTTGAGTTCACGCAGCAGGCCATCCTGGATTTCGCGCCGCTCGGCGCGATTGAGTCCGGAGCGGGATTCGAGCACCGCCATCAGGTTGTCGGCGACAGAGAGCTTGCGGAAGACCGAGGGTTCCTGGGGCAGGTAGCCCACGCCAAGACGGGCGCGGGCGTGCATCGGGTAGGCCGTGATGTCCTTTCCGTCCAGGGTGATCACGCCGCTGCCCGCGGGGACCAGGCCGGTCATCATGTAGAAGGTAGTGGTTTTTCCCGCTCCATTGGGGCCAAGGAGTCCGACGACCTCCCCGCTCTCGACTTGGACGGAAACATGGTCTACCGCCGTGAAACGCTTGAAGCGCTTCACGAGGTCTATGGCCGCGAGACGACTCATTTGCGCAATTCGGGTGGGACGGCGTGATCGGGCAGAGTGCCGTCGGGAAGCTTCGGTATTCCCAAGCGTTTCTCGGCGTTCTTCGCCTTGGCGTCGGTGACGGCGAGGAGGGCGTCGGCGACGCGCCCCTTCTGCGAGACGAAGTGCGACTTCACCGGCGTCCCCTTCTCGACCGCTTCGGCGTG
>JBMYTY010000487.1:0-1735 GCA_049604855.1 Gammaproteobacteria bacterium
CGGGCAGTTTCGACCTTTCCTACCTGCGCTGCCTGCCAAACATGGCCATCCTCGCGCCCTCCGACGAAGACGAATGTCGTCAGATGCTCTACACGGGATTCCTGCACGATGGTCCCTGCACGGTGCGTTACCCTCGCGGCACGGGGCCGGGTGTCGAGCCGCGGCAATCCATGAGCGAATTGCCCTGGGGCCGGGGTGAGTTGAAGCGCGATGGCAGGAGGGTTGCCCTGCTGTGTTTTGGCGCGGTGTTACCCGCCGCCCTGGATGCCGCGGAGGAACTGGACGCAAGCGTTGCCAATATGCGCTTCATCAAGCCTCTTGACGAAACACTGATCGAAACGCTCGCCCAGCGGCATGAACTACTGGTTACGGTCGAGGATAACGCCGTCATGGGAGGCGCGGGTTCCGCCGTAAACGAGTGTCTCGCGCGGATCGCACCGGGAACGACCGTGCTCAATCTCGGCCTGCCAGACCGCTACCAGGACCATGGATCACGCGAACAACTGCTGAGCGAAGCGGGCCTGGACGCGGCGGGCATCGTCGGCAGCGTCAGCGCATTGCTTACTGGGTCGCAACCAGGATCGGCGGCGTAAGCAGAACCGCCACGGCGTAGACAGGCATCATTGCCGCTATCGTCAGACCCAAGACCAATATCTCGCGCATGGCATCGCCACCCAACGGCAGGGCGAAGCTGCTCCCCACCATGGCCACGATCAGGGTAAGCAGGACGACCCACTGAGGTCTCATCAGCGGAGCGGACATCAGGTTCTCCATCACCGGAAGTCCCGCGCGGCCCTGCATCACCATTTGCACAGCTGATGCCATGGCGACCAGAACGATAAGGGGAAGGAACGCGATGGTGACGTAGTTCCATGCTTCGTCAGACAGCCAGATCCAGGCTGAGACCACGAGGACCAGCGCCATCAAGGTGAGGCCGAGGAGCAAACCATCCGTCCATCGGCGACCGGCCAGCATCAAAAGGACCGTGCCCACAAACACCATCAACAATACGCCCTTGGCCATGCCGCCCCCCACCGTGGCAGTCGCGCGGTAGATATCCACGGGCGCCCCGATGATGGCCCTGTGGACGACACGAACACCTTCCATGTAATCGGCCATACCAACGACATTATCGACGGCGCTGGACGGCATGATTTCCATCCGCAGAAGACCATCAGGCGCCTTCCAATAGGCCACGAACTCGCGCGGGAGTGACGTCTCCGTGAGTTCTTTGGTCCTGAGCGCCTGGGAAATGAGGCTGTAGGCCACGGGGTAGGTGCCCAGGATCGCGCGCTCCACCTTGCGAGTCAGTGTTCTCCGACCGGCGAGGTCGTTCTTCAGGCGATCAAGCAACAGGCCACTGGTTTCCAACAATCGCCCGGCGGAAGTGGCAAGCTCCGGAGGAATTTTCTGGCCTCGCAGACTTTTCAGAGCCACGCGCAGGTCCGGCAGACTCTTCATAAGATCGGCGCCGGCACCACGTGGACCGCTGGCACGGGCGGTTTCCAGCCCTCCGGCAAGCAGGCGCAACTGCTTCAGCGATTTAAGACGCTCCTCCTGTCCCGGCGGTAGATAGGACAGCAGGGAATCGGTTCGCGACACCGCATTAGATGCACTCAACCGTTCACTCAGTGCCTCCAACTCCGATAGACCGTTGGCCTGGGTGTTGAGGTGCCAGGGCGACAAAACGGGCTCAGCCAGCAACTCACGGAAAGTCACCGCTGCCTCGCCGCTG
>JBMYTY010000488.1:0-1731 GCA_049604855.1 Gammaproteobacteria bacterium
CCACCATGGTTGAATCGGACGCGACCCGGCCAGCGACACCCGGACTGACGGCCTTCATCCTGGCCGGTGGAAGGGGCTCACGCATGGGCGGTCGGGACAAGGGCCTGCTGACGTTCAAGGGTCGCCCGCTGATAGAGCATGTATTGCATGCACTGGCACCCCAGGTCGATGGCATCGTGATCAATGCCAACCGATACCTGGACAGCTACGCGGCCTTCGGTTACCCGGTGGTCGCGGATACCCGCCCCGGCCGATTCGGCCCCTTGGCGGGCTTCATCACCGCCATGGAGCTCTCCCCCACCCACCGCTTCGTGATCGTGCCCTGCGATGGTCCCTACTTGCCACCTGACCTGGTTCAGGGGCTGCAACAGGCCGCCGGTGAAAGTCCCTCGGGCATTGCCATGGCTCACGATGGAAACCACGCCCAACCGGTCTATGCCCTCCTGCATCGCGGCCTGATGCCCAGCCTCGAACACTGCCTTGAAGCGGGACACGGAAAGGCGCTGCGCTGGTTGCGGGACGAAGGCGCGGCGGTGGCGCACTTCCCGGGTACCGTGTTCCGTAACATCAACACGCCGAACGACCTCCTGACAGCCACTCCCGATACCACCGCCCGGCGCCAGCGCTCCCCATGACCGATCAAGCCCCTCCCCGACAAGCTTCCTGTGCCGACCCCAGCGAACCCGGCATGCTCAGTGTCGGCCAGGCCCTGAACGCCATACTCGATGCCATCGCGCCCGTTTCCGGTTCGCTATCCCTCCCCCTGCGTGAATCCCTGGGCCGCGTTCTCGCCGAGGACGTCATCTCGACCATCGATGTACCGGGACACACCAACGCGGCCGTGGACGGATTCGCCCTGGCCGGACCGGACCTGCCCACCGCCGGCGGAGGCGAATTCGCCATCGCGGGTACCGCCTACGCGGGCCCGGCAAGCGATCTGCTCTGCCCCCCCGGGGCCTGCATCCGTGTCATGACCGGGGCCGCCATGCCCCCGGGCACGGACACCGCCATCATGCGCGAGCACGTGGAGGAGACGGCGGACGGCCGTGTGCGTATCGGCGCGGGCCACAAACCCGGCCAGAACGTGCGCCTCGCGGGCGAGGACATCGCCCGGGGGGCCACGGTGTTTGCCACGGGGCATCGACTGGCGCCCGCCGACCTGGGGGTGCTGGCCTCGCTGGGCGTGGCCGAACCCGCCGTTCGCCCGAGTCCGAAGGTTGCCTTTTTCTCCACCGGCGACGAATTGCGTGGCGTTGGTGAGGCCCTGGCCGAGGGCGAGATATATGACAGCAACCGCTACACCCTGAGCGCCCTGTTGGAGAGATCCGGAGTGGAGGCCATCGACCTCGGCGTGGTCCGCGACGATCCCGACGCCCTACGCGCGACCCTGACCGATGCGGCGCGCCAAGCGGACCTGGTCATCACCTCCGGCGGCGTATCCGTGGGTGATGCCGACTACATCAAATCCGTGCTGTCGTCCCTGGGCGACATGCGCTTTTGGAAGATCGCCATGAAACCCGGTCGGCCACTCACCTTCGGCCATATCGGTGACACGCTTTTCTTCGGCCTCCCCGGCAACCCCGTCGCGGTGATGGTGACCTTCCTGCAGTTCGTCCGCCCCGCGCTGGAAGCGCTGTGCGGCGCCCGTTTCAGCCCCGCTCCGCTGATTCCGGCCCGCTGCGAGAATGGCTTGCGCAAAAAACCCGGACGGACGGAATTCGTACGCGCCGT
>JBMYTY010000489.1:0-1729 GCA_049604855.1 Gammaproteobacteria bacterium
GGTGTGTTGGCTGGGGCTGGTTTTGGTCGACTGCTGGCACCGGCCTTGGAGTTCGGGGTGCCGGGGGCCGCGTTCTCCCCCAGGGCCCGGTTGGGAGGGGAGATGTCGTTGTGTGTCCGGGCGGCGCTGTGTCGTTTCCCTGCCCTGTCCGCCACGTCCTGTGAGCGGGTTGACTGCTTCGGGTTATTCGCTGGGCAGGCTACAGGAAATCAAGATTCAAGCCTTGGGTCGCGCCATCACCACGACACAATGCCGATGATCGAAGCCCGGCTCCGGGCAGTGCCGACGTTCGAAGCCCGGCTCCGGGCAGTACGGCGACCCGTTCAAACACCGGAAGGTGAGCACCCGGCTGGCGGTTGGAACGCCCTGTGGTGATCGTCGCATGGTAGGCGGCTTCGGTAATTGCGGATATTCTTATGCGCTTTCGAACCGTCCGCCCGGATACGACATATGCTCGCTCGCCTCTCCCGCTTTGCCTCGGTTGCGCTTCTGGCCCTGGCCTCTCATGCCCACGCCGAGGTGGTCAGCGAGACCCTGGTATTCCTCCAGGAGGATGGCCGTAACTACCTGCAACAGCGGGCCATGCGCACCGACCGTGACCACTATCGTTTTTACCTGGACAAGGCGGTGGGGCAGGACGACCTGCTCTACATCCACCCCAATGAGTTTGAGTGGAACGCGGAAGAGAGCCTGAACCGCCTGGAGTTCAAGGACGGCAGTTTCGTGGTCATGTATCCCGGCGCGCTCGATCAGGAGGTGACGGTGGATGGCGACGGCGTGCACACCTTCCGCAGTTGGGATGGTGAGAAGCACGAGAACGGCCACTTCGGCATGTGGAACACCCCGGACGATTTCAGTCGCTTCGCTTACTCCTGGGTCTACCCGGAGAACATCGAGATCATCGACTATGAGGCCAATCGCGAGGGTGAATGGGTGCGGCGGAACAATGCCCTGAGCTTCTTCGCCAAGGACACCAACGACGTCAGCGTGGTCATCCGCTACCGCCAGAAGGACAGCGATGGCGACGGGGTGATCGACCGTGGCGACCGTTGCCCGGAGACCGAGGTCGGTGTGGCGGTGGATTCACGGGGTTGCGAGCCTGATGCCGACGCCGATGGGGTCATCGACCGCATGGACCGCTGCGCCGACACTCCCGCCGATGCCCGCGTGGATGGCACGGGCTGCGAGCCCGATGCGGACGGCGACGGCGTGCCGGACCGTCTTGACCAGTGTGCCGCCACCCCGGCGGGCTTCCTCGTCAGCGACATCGGTTGCGAGGGGGATGCGGATGGCGACGGGGTTGTTGATTCCCGGGACCGCTGTCCGACAACGCCCGCCGACACCGTGGTGAACAGCGATGGCTGCCGACCGGATACCGATCATGATGGCGTGTTCGACGCCGACGACCGATGCCCGTGCACCCCGGAAGGCCGCGTGGTGGATGCGAATGGATGTGAGCTGGACGCTGATGGCGACGGGGTCGTGGACGCGAAGGACCAGTGCCCCGGGACCCCGGCCGGTGCCAAGGTGAACGCCGCCGGATGCGAACTGGACGGCGATGGTGACGGGGTCGTGGATTCCAAGGACCAGTGCCCCGGGACCCCGGCCGGTGCCAAGGTGAACTCCGCCGGATGTGAGTTGGACGGCGATGGCGACGGGGTCGTGGACTCCAAGGACCAGTGCCCCGGGACCCCGACCGGTGCCCCGGTGGATGCCGCCGGTTGCGAGC
>JBMYTY010000490.1:0-1726 GCA_049604855.1 Gammaproteobacteria bacterium
GGGACGAACGGCGATGAAACGCACAGGGAGAGGTGATCGCGCCCCGCTGCTGGGACTGGTGGCCTACTGCGTGGTCGTGCTTTGGCTGTCCCGCCACCTGGGCTACCTGCTGTCCGCCGCGAGCCCCCATTGGGCGGACGTGGAGGCTTCGTTGCCGGCGGCATTGCTCTGGGCATCCGTACCCGCGTTGTTGTTCTGGTCGGGGCGCGCCAGCGCATGGCTGGGCGTGGCGGTGCTGTTTCTCATGCTCCTGTTCTATGCCTCGGCCGGTTACTACGAGGGCCTGTTCGGGCGTCTTCCCGGGGTCACCGTCGTTCACTACATGAACGAATGGACGCACATGCGTGCGTCGGCGGGACAGGCGCCGCTCGCGATAGCCATGGCCGCGCTGTTCGCGGTTCTTCCGCTCACCCGGGTTCCGCGCGCGGCATCCGGGGCCCGGGGAGCGGCCAGACGGCCCCGGACGGGGCCCGCCGGAATGGAAGTACCGGGGGTGCTGGCGGTCGCCCTGGTCGCCGGGGCCTGGGCCGCATACGTCCAATGGGGTGGCACCGAGGGGCCGGATGGAAAGGGGCGGGCGGCCCATGATCCGATTTTCTGGATACTGGCTTCACTGGATGGTTGGAACCCGGGTGAGCGCGTGGACGATGCCGCCCTGGCCGCGGCGCTCGAGCGTTACACGCGCGAGCTGGGCCCCGGCTTGCCCCTGCTGGGTGATCCCGATGCGCCGCTTTGCAGCGGCGCTGAAGACCGCCGATCAGGCAATGGACGCAATGTGATCTTCGTGGTCATGGAGAGTGTGTCGGCGGAAGTCCCGGGCCTCGGTACGGAAAGCAATCCGCTCATGCCGCGTCTGCATGCGATTGCCCGCGACAATGCCTTGAGGCCGGGTGTCGTATCCGCGGGCGGAAAGAGCGCCCAGGCGCTGTTCAGTTACCTGACCGGGCAAAGTGTCCACCCGAGGCTCAATCTCCTGTGGTTTCCGGGCCTGCGGGTTGCCGGGTGGCCGGCGAGACTGGTGGAGCGCGGCTACGAGACCACCTATTTTCATGGGGGCACGCTGGTTTTCGAGAACCAGCGATCCTTCCTCAATGCGACAGGCTTCAGTCATATCGTCGAGCTTGATCCGCACGAGGCCCGACCCACTTCGGATTGGGGCTGGGACGACGCCTACATGGCCGGTCGCCTGATCGACTGGTTGGCGGCGCGAGGCCGGGACGATGAGCCCTACCTGGCCATGTGGTTCACACTCAGCACCCACCATCCGTACACCACTCCCGATTCCTGGAGCGACCCCCACGCCCCCCTTGATGTGCCCGGCCTGAGTGCCGAACAGGTTCGTGCCTATCGCTTTCTCGATGAGCAACTGGGGCGCTTGTTCGACTGGTTCGATGCGCGTGCTCATCGGGACAACACCATTCTCGTGCTGACCGGTGATCATCCCGCCGATTCGGCGACCGGCGAGGGGACCCCTTATTTACCGTTCATCGTCCTGGGTCTGGATGCCTCGGAACGTGCTGCGCTGCGCGCGGCTCAGGGACGGTTGGCGGCCGCCCATGATGTCCCCGCGACCATCAATGCACTGCTCGATATTCCCTCAGGCCCGTGTAACCGCGGTATGGATGTGCTGGCGCCGGAGCGACGCTGGAATGCGGATCGCTGGGTCTACAGTGTGGGTGGGCCGGATATGAGCCTGCTCAGGGTGATTCACCCCGACGGTGCCTTG
>JBMYTY010000491.1:0-1723 GCA_049604855.1 Gammaproteobacteria bacterium
CGCTGCTCAAGGGGACCCTGGCGGTGGTCGTGATGCTCGTGGCCGGTCGCAAACTCATCCGCCCACTCCTGCACTGGTCAGGAGCCGCCAAATCCGTGGAACTGTTCACCCTGGCGATTCTGCTCGTTGCCCTTGTCGCGGCCTGGCTGACCGCCAGCCTCGGCCTGTCGCTCGCCCTCGGCGCCTTCCTCGCCGGGATGATGCTCGGCGACACCGAGTTCAAGCACCAGGTGGAAACGGAGATCCGCCCCTTTCGGGACGTCCTCATGGGGCTTTTCTTCATCACCGTGGGGACACAGCTCAATCTCGCGGTATTGCCGGAGATCGCCCCCTGGGTCTTGCTGCTGGTCGTTGGCCTGATTCTCGGCAAGGGTGGTTGGATCGCCCTGCTCACCCGCATGGGCGGCTATGACATGGGAACCGCCGTCCGCTCCGGAGCCGTCCTCGGCCAGGGTGGAGAATTCGGTTTCGCGCTGCTCGCCCTGTCTCTGACCTACGGCCTGATCGACACAGCGCAGAGCCAACCGATACTCGCCTCCATCGTTCTGTCCATGGCCATAGCGCCCTTGATCATCCGCTCCAACGGGCCGCTGGCGAATCGCTTCTGCGCGGGTTACCTGCGCCAGCAGGCCGCCGAGGTGCGCGACCTGGTCCACGCCACCCATGATCTCAATGGCCACGTGGTGGTCTGCGGTTTCGGCCGCCTGGGACAGAACCTCGCCGGCTTCCTCAAGGAAGAAGGCTTTCAATATGTGGCCGTCGACCTGGATCCGACCATCATCCGGGAAGCCTTCGAGGCGGGCGAAAATGTCTTCTACGGCGACTCAGCCGACAGACACATTCTACGCGGCGCGGGTGTGGCGCGGGCGCGTTCCCTGGTCATCACCTTCGACGATCATCACCTGGCTGAACGCATCATCAGCGCCGCGCGGGCCATCAACGAACACCTGCCGATCGTCGTTCGCGCCCATGACGACCACCACATGGAAGGCCTGGAAAAGGCCGGCGCGACCGTGGTCGTTCCGGAAACCGTGGAGGCCAGTCTGACCCTGGCCGGTCAGCTCATGCGCCTCATGGATGTTCCGGAGCAGGAGATTCAGCATCTGATCCATCAGTCCCGTGCCGACCACTACCAACGGCTGCGCCGATACTTCCATGGCGACGACCTGAAGGAACTGGACGAACAGGACGAATCGAACCGTTATCGCTTGCACACCGTGGTGGTCGACAAGGGCTGCCACGCGGAAGGCCAGGCCCTCGAAACCCTCAACCTGGAGGATCGCACCGGTGTACAGGTGGTATCCCTGCGCCACAACGGTGTCCTCGGGGACGATCCTGAGGCCACGGCCACCTTGGAAGAAGGCGATGCGCTCATTCTTCAGGGGGCGCCGGAGAGCCTCGCCCAGGCAGAGAAGCATATTCTGCGTGGCGCCGCCGAGCGGGCGAAATCCAAGCCCTGAGCGATCCCCGTGCATCCACACACCTCGACCTTCCCCAGTCGTTCAAGAACATGAAGTCATTCCCGAACAGGCCCCACCAACTCCCGACCGAGCGCGTACACCAGAGGCCTTGCGCGCGCAGGGCCCGCGTGCTCGCGTCGCGGGCCCTGGCGACCGGCATGGTGCTGATATCACTCGGCGGCTGTGTCAGCAATCCTCCCAATGGCGTCTCTGCCCCGGTCGAGGAACGAAGCCGGGTGGGTTCCGCGCAGGCCGCAACCACC
>JBMYTY010000492.1:0-1716 GCA_049604855.1 Gammaproteobacteria bacterium
CCAGGTTGACGTTGTCGGGCCAGCTGTTCAGCGGCGCGAAGCGCTGGTTACCGGTGCTGGCTCCGCCACGGCCGTCATTGATGCGGTAGGTACCGGCGGCGTGCCAGGCCATGCGGATGAACAGGGGGCCGTAGTGACCGTAATCGGCGGGCCACCAGTTCTGGGAATCGGTCATCAGCGCGGTGAGGTCTTTCTTGACCGCGTCGAGGTCCAGGGACTTGAAGGCCTCGGCGTAGTCGAAGTCCGGGTCCATGGGGTCACCCTTGGCCGAGTGCTGGCGCAGGATGTCCAGGTTGAGTTGATTGGGCCACCAGTCACGGTTGGCGGTGCCGCCACCGGCGGCGTGGTGGAAGGGACACTGTCCCATCGCGTTCGCGTCGCTCATGTCATTCATGGTTCATCTCCTCGTCGAACAGCCCCTTGAAGGTTGATACGGGGGCTTTGCTGTTGGTGGGCCCCGAATCGGGGGCGCCGTTACATTCCGGGTCCGTGTCGGGACCGACAAACGGAATATCCGAAGGTGGAAGTTCGTGGCCGGATTCACCCTGGGCGGCCGCCCTCATGCGGCTGCTGGCGTGCAGGATCAGCTCCGCCCAGGGGCGGACCCGTTCACCGGCCTCGGTCAGGGTGGCGCGGCCTCTTGTGCGTTGGATGAGGGTGACGCCGAGGTGGTCCTCGAAGCGACTCAGTTGCCCCGACAGCGTGGATTGGGAGACCTCACAGCGTTCCGCCGCACGGCCGAAATGGCCGGTGTCGGCCACCGCCAGGAGATAGCGCAGTACGCGGATGCCCGGCATGGCGCTCACGCGGCCCCGCGCTGGGCAACCGCGCTGTCGGCGGACGGATGCCCGGGGACCTCCAGGTAGTGCCACCCGATGGCGCGGGCCTGCCCGTCGAATGCCACGACGATGGGCACGCCCGTGGGGATCTCGAAGCGCTCGACCTCGGCCACGGGCATGTCCGTGAGGGCCATGATCAAGGCCCTCAGGGTGTTGCCATGGGAGGCGATGAGCGGCCGTTCGCCGCGCTTGAGGCCGGGCACGATGTGCTCGTTCCAGAACGCCGAGACCCGTGCCCGGGTGTCCGCGAGGTTCTCGCTGCCCGGCAAGGCATCGGCGGGCAGGAAGTCGTAACCCGGATCATTCGCCGGGTGACGCTGATCCCCGTGGGCCAGGACGGGGGGACGCTCCTCGTAGGCGCGGCGCCACCGCCACACCTGATCCGCTCCCACCGAGCGGGCCATGGCTTCCTTGTTCTTTCCCTGCAGGGCGCCGTAATGGCGTTCGTTCAAACGCCAATCGTGTTGGATGGGAATCCCGGCGTTGTCTGATTCATGGGCGACGATGCGCGCGGTTTCGGATGCGCGTTGAAGGCAGGATGTCCAGATAGCGTCGAACCGGGTTCCGCGCTCCGCCAACACCCGTCCGGCGCGCTCCGCCTCGCGGATACCCGCCCGGGTCAGCCCGGGATCGGCCCAGCCGGTGAAACGCCCCTGGGCATTCCACTCGCTCTGGGCGTGACGGATAAGGATCGCTGTGTTGTGGTCGGGCGCGGTAGGCATGACACCGTTCTCCAGTTCGCGGGGGCGGGACGCCCCGTTGCGAAGAGAGACTAGGTGGTGGCATTAATCGTTAAAAATCGTTTGATTCGTAAATGTTGATTGGCCATGACGATCGATAAGCTTGCCGAATCCCCCACCGGGCGCCTCCCGCCCGG
>JBMYTY010000493.1:0-1707 GCA_049604855.1 Gammaproteobacteria bacterium
TGGATGGCGAAGCGCACCGTCACGCCTTTGTCCTCGAGCTTCCTGGTGATGTCGTTGATGGCGTGTTGGGCCTGGGCCACGGCCATGCCATAGCCGGGAACGATGATCACGCTCTTGGCGTCCTTCAGGAGCTCGGCGGTCTCCTCGGCAGAGACGGCAACCACCTCGCCCTGCTCCCCCTCCGCGGCGGCGGTCCCTCCAGCGGTGCCGAAGCCACCGGCGATGACCGCCAGGAACTGGCGATTCATGGCGCGACACATGATGTAGGAGAGGATGGCGCCGGAGCTGCCAACCAAGGCGCCGGTGACGATCAACAGGTCATTGGAGAGCATAAATCCAGTGGCCGCCGCCGCCCAGCCGGAGTAGCTGTTGAGCATGGAGATGACGACCGGCATGTCGGCACCGCCGATCGCCATCACCATGTGCACGCCGAACGCGAAGGCGATCAGGGTCATGATCAGCAATGGGATCAGGCCGTTGTGGTCCTCGGCGCCGACGAACAGGAAAGCGAGCCACAGGCAGATCAGGCCCAGTCCGAGATTCAGCCAGTGGCGGGCCGGCAGGGCCAGAGGCTTGCTGGTGATACGGGCGCTCAACTTGCCGAAGGCGATCACCGAGCCGGTGAAGGTGACGGCGCCGATCAGCACCCCGAGATAGATCTCGACCTCGTGGATGGTCTTTTCGACCCCTTCGAAATGGGTCTCCGGGTCCAGGTAGCTGGCGAAACCCACCAGCACGGCGGCAAGACCCACGAAGCTGTGCAGGATGGCGACCAGCTCCGGCATCTGGGTCATCTGGACCCGAGAGGCCACGAAGATGCCGATCACGGCGCCGATCAGCATGCACACCGCCAGGGTGCCATAGCTGGTGACCTGCGCACCGCCGATGGTGGCGACGAGGGCGATCGCCATACCGATAATGCCGTAGATATTGCCGCGGCGGGCCGTCTCCTGGTTGCTCAAACCCCCCAGGGCCAGGATGAACAGGACGCTGGCGGCGATGTATGCAGTCGTCAGAATGCCTTCGGTCATTGTTATTTCCCCTTACCCTTATTTGCGGAACATCTGCAGCATGCGCTGGGTAACGTAGAAACCGCCGAAGACATTGACGGTGGCGATCAGGATCGAGATCGCCGCCAAGATCATCACCACAGTGGATGAACTGGATATCTGCAGCAAGGCGCCGATGACGATGATGCCGCTGATGGCGTTGGTCACGCTCATCAGGGGCGTGTGCAGGGCGGGGGTCACGTTCCAAATGACCATGTAGCCGATGAAGCAGGCCAAAACGAACACGGTGAAATGGGCGAGGAAGTCCGGTGGGGCGACGCTGCCCAGGCCCAGCAGGGCCAGGACGCCGACACCCAGCAGGACGGCGGCGCCCATTCCCGTGGCGTCCTCTTCTGTTTTCGGTACGGTCGGTGCGGGCGGGGCAGCGGTTGCCGCCTGGGGAGCAGGTGCCGCCGACAGCTTCGGGGGCGGTGGTGGCCAGGTGATCTCGCCGTCCTTGACCACGGTCACTCCGCGGATGATCTCATCCTCCATGTTCACATCGATCTGGCCGTCCTTGTTCGGCGTGAGGTCCGTCAGCAGGTGGCGCAGGTTGGTGCCATAGAGCTGGCTGGACTGAGTCGGCAGGCGGGTCGGCAGATCGGTGTGGCCGACGATGGTCACGCCATGGCGCACCACCACCTGGCCGGGCTCGCAC
>JBMYTY010000494.1:0-1706 GCA_049604855.1 Gammaproteobacteria bacterium
CGTTTGTCGCGCAGGTGGCCCGGAATCGGCTTGACCACCGATTCGCCGGTGAGAATGCACTTGTCATCCGCGTCGAAACATTCGGTAAGAAAGGTCACGGTGTTGGCCGCGACATCCACCTCGGTGACCGTGACCACGGCCCGGTACTCCCGGCCGAAGTAGGCCGGCGCAAGAAACTCCACTGATTCCTTCAGCCAGATGGCGCCCAGCCCGGGCAGCCTCATTCCAAACAGGTCGGAGAATTGCGCCACGGAGTAAATCCCGTGCGCGATGCGCTCCTTGAAAACGCTTTTCGCCGCGTAATCGGCATCGTGATGAGCCGGGTTCCAGTCGCCGGACAGCTCGGAGAATCGCACCGCGTCCTCGGCCTCGATGCGGTAGGTCTTCTCGGCGCAATCACCGACACGGATCTCGTCGACGGTGAGGCAGGACCGGGGTTCGGGAATGGGCATTGCTGGGAGTGAAGCGGCAAGACGGTCGCGGAATCGTGATGGGCTGGGTCCCGCGGATCAAGTGCTTGGCCGTTTAGCTCGATCGCCCGGGGGATGGGTTTTTGCCATGGAGCCGGTCACGCCAGATACCTAAGGACGAAATATGTGCAACAACAGTATTTAAAACAATATGTTATATAACATATCTAATGTTTGCTGTCAGGTTGTTTCAACCCCATGATTTTTCTCCCGTGAAAGGGGCATGCTCCGCCGCCACTATGATCTCATCGTTCAGCCAGACGGGAGCCCCAACGCGATGATCTTCAAGCAACTCTACGAAGCGGATTCTTCTACCTTCACCTACCTGTTTGGTTGCCGGGAGACGGGAAAAGCACTGCTCATGGACCCGGTACTGGATACCGTCGAACGCGATCTGCAGGTCATTCAGGATCTCGGCCTGGAACTGGCGGTGACGCTGGAAACCCATGTGCACGCGGATCATCTGACCGGTGCCAAGCGCCTCAAGCAGCGCACCGGCTGTGACATCGCCTGCCCCTCCATGCTCGCCCTGCCCTGCGCCGATGTGGGCGTGTCCGAGGGTCGGCCGTTCACCCTGGGTTCCATTGAGCTGCATCCCCTGTTCACACCGGGCCATACGGATCATCACCACGCCTTCCTGGTCGAGAATCCCATGCAGAAGGCGGTGTTCACGGGCGACGCCCTGCTCATCGAAGCCTGCGGTCGCACGGACTTTCAATCCGGCAGCGCGGGCGACCTTTACAACAGCATTCACAACAAGCTGTTCTCCCTGCCGGGCGAGACCCTGGTCTACCCGGGACACGACTACGAGGGCCGCTGTATCACCACTATCGCCCAGGAGAAAAACCGCAACCCCCGCCTGGGCAACAACCGGTCCAAAGAGGATTTCGTGGCGCTCATGGACGCACTGGACCTGCCCTACCCGCGCAAGATCGATTTTGCCGTGCCGGGCAACGAACTGTGCGGTGAGTGCCCGGCGGATGTGCCTGAGCAGTTTCGTGGGCCCTGCAAGGCGAGCGACCAGGGCTGATTCGAATTTCTCATACGGTCCGGTGCGCGGACCAGCCGCCGCCGCGATCGGAAACCGGAGTGCCCATCTCGATGCGACGAAGCGACACCGTGCGCCCCGTCGCGGGCATATCACCGGTTCGCCCGGGGGCTGCACCAGTCGTCGCCTTGTCGCACAATCACGCGCCATGAGCTGGCCCCCGCCCTACCAGATCCGCGTCAGCCGAC
>JBMYTY010000495.1:0-1703 GCA_049604855.1 Gammaproteobacteria bacterium
CCATCCCAACTCCGAAACGCGCCGAGCGCGGTCAGACCGAGGTCTGTACTCCAATCCGGTAGCAGGGCAAGTGCCTGACTCTTGGTCCGGCTCTCGAACGAAGGGTGGAGTACGCATCTCGATGCGCGCGGCGCAGCCGCTCATCAAACCGGGGAACGCGCTCCGAACGACAGCCTCTTGCGCAACCACCGCTGGGCAGGCATTTCGAAATAACGATAGGTCAGCCAGGCCCCGGGAATCAGCAGCGCGAAGAACAGCACCAGGTACAGCGGCTCCCGCCAAAACCCCGATCCCAGCAAGCCGAAGCTCACCGCGAAGGCAAACAGCAGCTGCAGGGGAAAGTGGATCAGGTAGGACGAGTAGGTGATGTCACCCACCCAGGCGATGGACTTGAGAAAACCGCCGCGCGAGACATCGAGCAGGGCGATGGCGCAAACGGTCGCGGGGAATAAAACATAAGTGGTGAACACCGGCACTAGCCGGTACATGGGCACGCCAAGGCTCGTCAGCCAGGCGGACAGGTCAAACAGATAAACCCCCACCAGGACCGCGCTCCAGGACAAGCACGCAAGACCGAACACCCAAGGTGCCAGATCGCGGGCACGATCAGTCACATGGGTGGCCAGGTGAAATACCACACCGCCCATGAAGTACAGGGCCATCCCCCTGAACAGAAATACCGGCAGGAACTGCACCGCCACGAACGCCAGCAACGAGAGCGCCAAAGCCCACGGCCAACCGCTCTTTGCCCTGACGGCCATGACGAAGAACACCGCGTAAAGCAGTACCTCGATGGAGACGGACCAGATAGGGCCGTTGAAGGAATACCCCAGGGAAGGCCACCAGTTGGATGCGAAGAACAGGTGCAGAACAAAGTGCCCGATATCGTTGTGCGCGTAGACGAAGGACACGTCGGTCAGGGCGCTATAGGCGTACTGCAAACCCGCGACCAATAGCAGCGTCAGAAAGTGCAGGGGATACAGCCGGGAAAACCGCTGCATTACGAACCGCCCGGCGGTGACCGAGCGGTTCTCCACGGAAGCACCGTAAAGCCAGTGGAAAATGAACCCGGAGAGGATGAAGAAGTAGTCCACTCCCATGTCGCCGTGTTCGTAGAACAGCCTTAAGGGCGCGTACAGGGGCTGATCGGAGCGTTCGAAATCAGACGCCGGCGACACGCCGGAGTACGCAAAATGCTGCCAATGCCAAAGCACCACGGACAAGGCCGCGACGCCCCGGGACACATCCAGGGCGGTCAGTCGTTGAGGCCAATGCGCGGAGGTCATATCAGGCGATCATCCAGTTCACGGGAGGTGGGTAGCCTATCGGCCGCGCGCTTATTTCGCACCGCCCCGGTGCGGTTGGGGAAGCGCCGGAAGGCGGGACAATCCCCACCATGGACTTCATCAACAGCTACGCCCGCCTGCCCGATCACTTCTTCGCCGAGATCGAGACGGCCCGGCCACCCAAGCCGCGTCTGATCGCATGGAACGAGTCACTCGCCCAGTTCCTGGGCCTTGCGGACCGTGGCGATGACCGCGAACAGCTCACGAGCTGGTTCAGCGGCGCGGAGCCACTGCCGGGCGGTCGCACCATCGCCCTGGCCTATGCCGGTCACCAGTTCGGCAACTGGGTGCCGCAGCTCGGCGACGGGCGGGCGCTCCTGATCGGAGAGGTGATCGGCCGCGACGGCCAGCGCCGCG
>JBMYTY010000496.1:0-1682 GCA_049604855.1 Gammaproteobacteria bacterium
CTGTTGGACATGTCCCTGGATCTTCCCCTGGTCATCGAGTTCTTTGATTGCCCGGACAAAGTGGAACGGGTCCTGGCGCATCTCTCCACCCGATTGGAGCCCGGTCGGCTGACCTGGTGGTCCGCCCGGGTCTCTGTTTGATTGATTTCCTGATGGCATTCTCCATGCGCTTAAGCATTCGTCCCGTCTCGATCTTCGCGCTGGCCACCCTGGCCTGGGTGGTCTCGGCTTGGGTGACGCCGAGCTGGGCGGAGGATCTGCCGACGGCGGTCTCCAAGCGGCTTGCCCGCTTGGGCGTGCCCGAGTCCGCCGTGGCGGTGTACGTGCAGCGTCTCGATGAGAAGACGCCGCGCTTGGCGGTGCATGCCGACCAGGCCCTCAACCCCGCATCGGTCATGAAGGTGGTCACCACCTTCGCCGCCCTGGAGACCCTCGGTCCGGCCTACACCTGGCGCACGGAGGCCTGGATCGACGGTCAGATCCACGACGGTGTGCTGCTGGGTGATCTCATTCTCAAGGGATACGGCGATCCATACTTCACGACGGAGAAGCTCTGGCAGTTCGTGCAGGGCTTGCGCGGGCGTGGGCTGCGCGAGATCCGGGGCGATCTGATCCTGGACGAGACCTTCTTTGCGCCACCGGAGGTGCGGCGGGCGGATTTTGATCGCAAGCCCTACCGCGCCTACAACGCCTTGCCTCACGCCCTGAGCCTGAATTTCCAGGCGGCGCAGATCACCGTGCTGCCGGACACCGACCACGGACGCGCGCGGGTCTTCACCTACCCGGAACTGGCCAACCTGCGCATCGAGAACGACATCAAGCTGGTGGACGGGCCCTGCAAGCGCCGCTACCGCAACCCCGTGCTGCACATCAAGCGCGATGGGGGAGGGCCGAAGATCCAGTTGGAGGGGCAGTACGCCAGCGGTTGCAGGGAGATCGTCTACAACTACCTCGCCGTCGAGCCGGAAGAGCAGATCGCCGGGGCCTTTCAGGCCCTGTGGCGACAGGCCGGGGGTTCCATGCAGGGGCAGGTCCGCGAAGGCGCGGTGCCCGAGAGCGCGCACCTGCTGCTGGACCAGGAGTCGCGCAGTCTCGCGGAGGTGGTGCGCGGCGTGAACAAGTACAGCAACAACCTCATGTGTCGGCACGTGCTGCTGACCCTGGGCGCGGAGACCGATACCGCGCCCGCCACGCCCGCCAAGGGGCGCCAGGCCGTGCAGGACTGGTTCGACCGGCGTGGCATTGATCGCGCCGGTCTGGTTTTGGACAACGGCGCGGGCCTCTCCCGGGATGCACGCATCACCGCCAGGTCCCTGGGGCAGTTGCTCGTCGAGGCCTGGCGCAGCCCGCGTATGCCCGAGTTCATGGCCTCCCTTCCCGTGATTGGTGTGGACGGGACCATGGATGACCGCCTGCGGCGCAGTGCGCTCAAAGGCAAGGGATTCATCAAGACCGGATCACTGGACAATGTCAGCGCCATGGCCGGTTACGTGCAGGACAAGCAGGGCAATAGGTGGGCCGTGGTCTTCATGGCCAACCACAAGAAGATCTCCTGGCGCGGGAACGGGGTTCAGGATGCCCTGCTGCGCTGGGTCTACTCGGGCGCTTCCTGATCCGTGTCCCGCCCCCTATGGAATTATTCCACGGTGGCTCAGCCTGATCCGCGTGCCGACGGGAGTGGA
>JBMYTY010000497.1:0-1647 GCA_049604855.1 Gammaproteobacteria bacterium
ATCCTCGGCGCGACCGCCACCCTGGACTTCCGCATCGTCGAGAAGACCCCGGTGGAGGCCCAGAAGGCGGCCGATACCGGGCGCATCCCGCCGGGCACCAAGCTGTACTACGACCGCGACGGTCAGCCCTACCTGCTGAGCAATCGCGTGATCGTCTCCGGCAAATACATCAACGGCGCCTCCGCCGGCCGCGAGCAGGATTCGGGGCAGCCCGCCGTGTTCGTGAACCTGAACGGGCAGGGTGGGGACATGATGAGTCGGGGCACCAAGGGTAACGTCGGCCGCCTCATGGCCGTGGTGTTCATCGAAGACAAGCAGGTCACCCGCACCGACGCCGACGGCAAAACCGTGGATGAGCTGGTCACCGTCGAAGAGGTGATCAATTCCGCCCGGATCCTCAGCCAGCTCGGTCGTCGTTTCCAGGTCACCGGTCTGGACCCCGCCGAGGCCAACAAGCTGGCCCTGCTGCTGCGGGCCGGTTCCCTGGCCGCGCCCATGCGCATCGTCGAGGAGCGCACCGTGGGTCCGAGCCTGGGCGCGGAGAACATCGAGAAGGGCTTCACCTCCGTGGTCGTGGGCCTGCTTTTGGTGCTGATCTTCATGGCGATCTACTACAAGGTGTTCGGCCTCATCGCGAACGTGGCACTGCTCGCCAATATCGTCATCATCGTGGCGGTGCTGGGCATTATCGGTGCCACCCTGACCCTGCCGGGGATCGCCGGTATCGTGCTCACCGTGGGTATGGCGGTGGATGCCAACGTGCTCATCTTCGAGCGTATCCGCGAGGAGCTACGCGCGGGCAACAGTGTGCAGGCGTCCATTTTCTCCGGCTACGAGAAGGCGTTCTCCACCATCGCTGACGCCAACGTCACCACCCTCATCGCGGCGGTGATTCTCTACGCCGTGGGTACCGGCCCCATCAAGGGCTTCGCGGTGACGCTTTCCATCGGTATCGCCACCTCCATGTTCACCGCCATCGTCGGCACCCGGGCCATCGTCAATCTGGCCTACGGTGGACGCAAACTGAAATCCATCGCGATCTGAGGCTACACCCATGCGTATTCTCCCCAAGGGCTTCAGCCTCGACTTCATGGGCTACCGCAAGGTGGCGATGATCTTCTCCGCCGTGTTGCTGCTGGTGTCGATTGCCTCCCTCGCCGTGCGCCAGCTCGACCTGGGCATCGACTTCACCGGTGGTCATCTGATCGAAGTGGGTTATGAACAAGCCGCCGATCTGACCGCGGTTCGCGGAGCCCTGGCCGACAATGGTTTTCCCGATGCGCGCGCCCAGTACTTCGGAACCTCCCACGAGGTCCTGATCCGCATGGAACCGCGTACCGAAGCCGAGGAGGAGCAGGCGAAGCTGGGCGATCAGGTTCTCGCGGTTCTCTCGGACGCCAATGGTGGATCGGGTGTGGATCTGCGCAGGAACGAGTTCGTCGGTCCGCAGGTGGGTGAGGAACTGCGCGAGGAGGGCGGCATGGCCATGCTGCTGGCCCTGGCGGCGATTCTGGCCTACGTGGCATTGCGCTTTGAGTTCCGGTTCGCGGTCGGTTCCGTGGCGGCCCTGGCGCACGACGTGATCATCGTGTTGGGTTTCTTCAGCCTGTTTGGCTTCGAATTCGATCTACCCGTACTCGCCGCCGT
>JBMYTY010000498.1:0-1642 GCA_049604855.1 Gammaproteobacteria bacterium
GCGCTGGGTGACACTGGACTCCACCAGTACCGAGTCGATCCCGGCGGCCACGGCCCCGGCGATATCGGTGGTGAGCTGATCACCGATCATGAGTGGCTTCGCGGCCCCGGTCAGCGCGCGCCCCGCGTCGAAGATGGGTGTGTAGGGCTTGCCCAGCCGTTCAAAACGCGGGGCATCGGGACCATAGCGCTCGCTGAACACCGTCTCCATGAGTGCCGCCAGGGACCCGCCGGTGAGCCCGTACAGGCCCGCTTCGCGCGGGTAGATGAGATCCGGGTTGCAGAGGATCAGCTCAATGGGGCGGCCCGCGTCCATGGCCCGGATCACCGCGCTGATGGCCTCGTTCATCCAATCGAGTAGCGGGAAGCCGGCCTGGTCGGCCACCACGATCACATCCGGTTCGCCGCCCTCACCCGGGCGGGTGACCCGGACCCCACCCTCGGCGGCGAAGCGGGCGGACTGCTCGGTACCAAGGACCCAGCCGCTCCTTCCACTCTCCCCGCGCGCGCTCAGGGTGCTGCGCAGGACCATGCCGGAGGTGATGATCTGGTCGGCTTCGATAGCGAGGCCATAGCCGCGGAATTCCTCGCTCATGGCCCCTGGGGGGCGGCTGGCGGAGTTGGTCAACACGCAATACGGCGTCCCCTGATCGGCGAGATGACGCAGGAAATCCACCGCGCCCGGCAGGGCCCCTGCCTTATCCACCAGCACCCCATAGGCATCAAGAAACACGGCATCGAAAGAATGCAGATCGGGAGACATGCGGGGGATCCAAGTGAAACCGGGGGGCGCATGATCCCGATTCCAGGGGAAGTTGATCAAGGGCAGCACGTCAGTCGCCCCATAAGCGCATCGTGTGAAGCGGAACCCCTTGCAGGGACGCAGCGCTTGACACGGGCCCTGAACGAGGTAGCGCCGCCATGAACATCAAAACCCTGCTGCACCCCTCCCTCCTCGCCGTCCTGCTGATGGGCTGCGTCCTCCCCGCATCGGCCGCCACGCTGTTCTTTGATGATTTCGAGGCCTACACCGCCGGTGCTTCCATCGCGGGCAATGGAGGTTGGACCGGCGACACCCAGATCGTCGCCGGGGACAGCACCGCCCTGGGCAGCCGCGTCGCCGATGGTTTCCAGGAATCCGGTAACGACACCTACGAAATTCATCAGGATGTCACCGGAATGGGGGGATACGGGCTGTACACCATCACCTTCGATGCTTTTGCCCGCTCCTACCAGAGCCCGCCGAGCGAGGTACTGCCGTCACACAACACCTCGATCGGCCTGGACCGCAGCGCATCGAACTTTCTCGTCTTCTGGAACAACGCCCGCGGCAGCGATGGACATGGCTGGTCCTTCTACGCCAGCAACGAAACGGACACCGGCTACAACACTGAACGTTACATCGCGGGATACGACACCCCCATCGAACTCGGTATCCAACTGGACACCGCCAATATGGAGATGTGGGGAATCTACGATTTTGGCGCGGGAAACACGGGCAGCACCGCCCACTACAGCCTGACCCAGGACATGTTGGACGGCCTGGACCAGTTCACCCTGTGGATGGACATGCGCACCTATACCTCGACGCCCGTTGGCGGCCAGTACGTCGGTGCCCAGATCGACAACATCCTGGTGGAGGC
>JBMYTY010000499.1:0-1637 GCA_049604855.1 Gammaproteobacteria bacterium
TTTTGCGGCTGCGTCAGCGGAGGCTGCACGTCCTGCGGGGTGGTAGCCTGCATGGTCTGCGGGGGCCGTACGCCTCTCGCCGACATATTTTTATTTACTCCGTACCCGCTCCATGGTCGTCGGCGAGCTGCGAGGGCGGCTGATCGACCGGGTGCTGGACTGGTTCGAGGAGGAAGGGATTGCGCGGCTGGCGGCGCAGATTCGCGAGGCGGCGGGCCGGCCGGAAACCTGGGCCGTCGTGGAATCCGCAACGGAGCGGTGTTCTGCGAACAGTTGCTGGAACACACGGGCGTCGCCGCCCTGCCCGGCGTGCAATTCGGCCGCCCGGCCTCCGAGCTGTCGCTACGCATTGCCCTGGTGGATTTTGACGGTGCCGCCGCCCAAGCCGCCGCCGAGCCCGGCGAGATCGTGGATGAGGCCTTCCTGCGCAGCCACTGCGGCCACGTCGTGGAGGCCGTGGATCGAATCGCGGATTGGGCCAGTGGGGTGGGTGTTCAGGCCGGAGGTCGGCGCGCGCAGAGCATGTAGTTGATGATCGGGGTACGGGTGAAGCTGAAGCGGCGGATAAGCGGAAGCACCCTTACCCCGGTCTGATCAATGACACGCAGACCGCCGCGCTCCAGGTGGCCGACCATCTCGGCCGGGGTGCGGAACTTGCGCCATTCGTGGGTCCCGCGCGGTAACCAGCGCAGGATGTACTCGGCGGCAATTTTCGCGGCCAGCAGGGAAACCAGATTTCGGTTGATGGTGGACAGAAACATGAGGCCACCGGGCCTGACCCGGGCGCAGGCCAGGTCCATGAACCGGTCCAGGTCCGCCACGTGTTCCACCACCTCCATGTTGAGCACCACGTCGAATTCGCCACGTGTGTCCGCGGGCGTCGATGGCCCGGCCGCGCCGTCGCCGGGCAGACCGTCCTCCAGAAGTCCGTGCTGATAGCTCAGGCGGCCTGCCAGGTCCGCCGCGTGGGTATCGCGATGTTGCTCCGCCACGGCGATGTTCCGCTCGGCGGCATCCAACCCGAGCACCCGGGCGCCCGCACGGGCCATGGACTCGCTGAGCACGCCCCCGCCGCAACCGATGTCGAGCACCGAGAGTTCCGCCAGAGGCAGATCTTGCCCGGCATCGGGGGCCAGGTGTTCGCGGCTGCGTTCGATGATCCAGCGCGAGCGCAGGGCGTTGAGGCCATGAATGGGCCAGAACGCCCCCTTGGGGTCCCACCAGGCCTCGGCGAAGTGGTTGAAGCGTTCAAGCTCCTCGGGATCGGCGGTGCTGTTAACGGTCAAGGTCGGGCCTCGTGGGGCGTCCGGGCGGGCGCCGTTCGATCAACGATAGGACACGGCGCGTGGCTATTCGACGATGACCACGGCGCTCATGTGCGGATGGAACCGACAGGTGTACGTGTAACGCCCGGGTTTGTCGAAGGTGTGCGAGAAACGCTCACCACGGTTCAAAGTCCCCGATCCCCAACCCTCGCCGCTAACGGTGTGAGGCATGTCGTCGGATTGCTGCCAGGTCACCGTGCTGCCTGCCTTTACGGTGACCGTGCCCGCGCCAAAACGCATGTTCGTGATGTTCACGACATTGGGGGCAGCGGCGTTCGTTGTCCCCCTGGCGGGCGTTTGCGTGGCGGGCTG
>JBMYTY010000500.1:0-1629 GCA_049604855.1 Gammaproteobacteria bacterium
TTCGTTGTAGGCCTTGAGACTGAGGAAATCGTTCACACCGTCGAAGTTGACGCCCGCCAGACCATTGATGGCCGTGGAATCGAGTACCGGAGTCGCGGAACCGCCGGTGGTCGTCGCATCGTTGCCCAGGCCACTCTTGTCCACCCAGGTCCCTACGCTCTGACCATCCGCCTGGTCGTCGGTCTCCCCGTCGCCATCGATATCCGTCGCATCCAGCCAGACGCTGTTGCCCGCGATCTCCGTTCCAGTGGTGATGGGCAGCACATGGACATAACCCGCCAGCACCGCCGCGTCGAAGGCGAGCCGGGTTTCGATGCTGCCGGTATGGCTCTCCAGGGACCAGTCGCCCCCGCGTTCGGAAGCCCCGGTGGCATCGACGGATGCCGCCACATCGGCACCGGTGGCCCCGGCGAACGCCTGAACAAAGCGTTCACCCTTGTCACCGGCCGCGACGTCACAGCCGTAGACCATGATGTCGGCATCGGCCGTCAAGGCCGCGCGCCAATTCTCCAGCTCGGCACCGCGGGAATCCAGGGCACCGGTATCGAGCACGCCATTGCCCAATTGCAACTGCCCGGGTGCGCCGTGGGTGATCAGATGCAAAGCGGTCACGCCGGTGCGGCCCTGCAACAGGGCGCTGATCTGTCCCAGGCCGTCGCTGCCCGGATCGAGCACATGCACCTCGGCCCCCGGATGCACCGATTCGGCCAGCTCGCGGGCGCCGGGAACCGATGCGTCGATAATCACGATCTCACCGGCACCCTCCGGATCGCCACCCAGATCAGACGGCTCGGAGAAAAAGATCACGGGATTGTCCGCGGCGACCTGGGCGCCAAGACCTTCATAACCGGGCGCCGCCGTGGAGATCAGCACGAGATTGGTCTCGGCGGACGGAGCCGGGTTCAGAATGGTGTCCACCACCGCATCAAGCTGCTCGTTGACCGGCGCGAGGGCGAGCTGGGAAACCTGCTCCCCCACGGCATCAAGACCCGCGTCGATGAGCTGCGAACCCGCCTCGGCGGCTTCATCCACCGCCTGATCCACTGCCTCCATCATGGCGGCGCCATCAAGGACGATGCGGTCTTCCAGTTTGAATAATTTGAACATGTTGATGCGTTTGGCCGGGCCGTTGGCAACAGGGTTTACACCTTGTCGTCAAAATTTCTGATTTCGTCCCTTGCCGTACCTCGTTTGAGCTGCAACCTGTTGATTTCTCGAAACTAACCGTATGTTCCGGTTCGTCTTATCCAACAACTTGCATCAGCTGTGCCAAACGGCCCCCATCCATGGGGGAGGTATGGCGAGACCCGAACCCGTCAGGTCCGAACCCGCCGGGCTGGAGCGTGGAGAACATGAGCAGTCCAGCATTGATCGCTCGGGCATTGATCGCTCGGGCACTGACCGCTCCAGTACTGACCGCTCCAGTACTGATCGCTCCGGTACTGATCGCTTAGGCATTCTTCGGCGGGGTCTTGCCGCGTTTGTCCTCACCGGCCTCGTTCTCGCCCAGAAGCTCCACTTCTGGGGCCTCGCCCGCGGGTGCCTCACCCTCAGGCGACTCACCACCTTCAGGGGAAGAATCACCGGGTTCAGCGCCATCCGCCCCTTCTGAGTCAGCGGAGCGGGCGT
>JBMYTY010000501.1:0-1628 GCA_049604855.1 Gammaproteobacteria bacterium
AGGGATTTGAATGTGCGGCGCAGCGTCTTGCGACGCTGGTTGAACGCCCTTGCCACCACCTGGGCGAAAACATCCTTATCGGTGACCTCCACCGGGGGTGTTGCATACGGTGTCAGCCTGACAATGGCCGAATCGACTTTGGGCGCGGGCCGGAATGCCCCTGGCCCCACTGTGAACAGTTTCTCCGCCTTGCATCGGTACTGAACCATGACGGACAGGCGGCCGTAGTCCTTGTTGCCCGGAGAAGCCGTGATGCGGTCAACCACTTCCTTTTGCAGCATGAAGTGCATGTCGTGGATTACCGGCGCCTGATCGAGAAGATGAAAGATCAGAGGGGTCGAGATGTTGTAGGGCAGATTCCCCACAACCCGCAAAGGACCCTTGTCCGCGAGGGGGCGGAAGTCAAAGCGAAGTGCATCGGCTTCGTGCACCATCAATGCCGCGCTGTCGTGGCAGGCGACACGAAGGCGGGGAATCACATCACGGTCCAATTCGACGACGTGGAGTGTTTCGAGACGGTCGAGCAAGGGGGCGCTGAGGGCACCCAGGCCCGGGCCGATCTCGACGATGTTGTCCGCTGGCTGCGCGTTGATGGCACGCAGAATACGCTCGATGACAGACCGGTCATGCAGGAAATTCTGGCCGAAGCGCTTTCGGGCTCGGTGCGCTTGCATCAGGCCTTCTTCCCCTGGTGAACCATGGTGGCGGCGACCTCAATCGCGTAATCGAGGCTGCCGTCATCGGCTTTGCCCGTAGCGGCCAGCTCGAAGGCCGTGCCGTGATCGACCGAGGTGCGGATGATGGGCAGCCCCAAGGTGACATTGACCGCCTTGCCGAAGCCTTTGAACTTTAGAACCGGGAGCCCCTGATCGTGGTACATGGCAAGTACCGCATCGGCCTGTCGCAGACGATCAGGATTGAACAGCGTATCGGCGGGCAGGGGGCCGATGAGGTTGATGCCCCGAGCGCGGAGCTTGTCGAGGGTTGGAATGAGTACTTCTATCTCCTCCCTGCCCAGGTGTCCGGATTCCCCCGCATGGGGATTCAGACCGCAAACGAGTATCCGCGCTGCCTGTAGTCCGAAACGCTCGCGAAAATCGCGGTCGATAATCGTGATGACCCGGGTCAGGACCTCGGCTGTGATGGCATCCGCCACGGCGCGAAGCGGCAGGTGGGTGGTCGCAAGGGCAACGCGTAAGCCGGGGGTGGCCAGCATCATGACGGGGTAGCCCCCGGCGAGTTCGGCGAGGAACTCTGTATGACCACTGAACGGCGTGCCCGAGTCATTGATCACCGCTTTGCTGACCGGGCCCGTGGTCATAGCCGAATAGATACCGGACTGGATGCCGTGCACCGCTGCGCGCAGGGTGGTGAGCACGTGTTCGCCATTTGCCGGGTTGGGCATGCCGGGCGTGACGGGAACACGGGTCGGAACGGAGGAGATGGCGAGGTGCCCATCACCGCTACAGCGGGCGCCGGGGCGCCACTCCGAGATGGTCAATGGGAGTCCCATTGATGTGGCCCGGGCTCGCAGCGCCACGGGGTCTCCGATGGCTACCCACGGAGTTTGTGGTGGCCGTAGGGCCTGCTTGATACAGATATCCGGGCCGATGCCCGCGGGATCACCG
>JBMYTY010000502.1:0-1620 GCA_049604855.1 Gammaproteobacteria bacterium
GCATGTCGAAGCAGTTCGACGAACACCGCATCAATATCATCGACACGCCCGGTCACGTGGATTTCACCATCGAGGTGGAGCGCTCCCTGCGTGTCCTGGACGGTGCGGTTTTTGTCCTTTGCGCGGTGGGTGGGGTCGAGCCTCAGTCCGAGACCGTTTGGCGCCAGGCCAACAAGTACCATGTGCCGCGATTGGCGTTCGTCAACAAGATGGACCGTGCGGGCGCGGACTTCCTGCGCGTGGTTGAGCAGCTTGAAACCCGGCTTGGTGCCGTTCCCGTGCCGCTCCAACTCCCCATCGGGGCTGAGGAGAATTTCGAGGGCGTAATTGATCTGATCCGCATGAAGGCGATCCATTGGGATATGGCCACCATGGGGATGGCGTTCGAAGAATCGGAGATTCCCGCCGAGCTGGCTGAGGCCGCTGCCGAATGGCGCGAAAAGCTGGTTGAGGCCGCCGCCGAGGCGAACGAAGAGGTCATGGAAAAGTACCTCGAAGAGGGTGAGCTCAGTGATGAAGACATCATTGCCGGTCTGCGTCAGCGGACGATCGCCCTGGAGATTGTTCCGGTGCTTTGCGGATCCGCCTTCAAGAACAAAGGTGTGCAGGCGGTGTTGGACAAGGTGATCGAGCTGATGCCCGCGCCGATCGACGTGCCCGCCATTCACGGCCATCTGCCGGATAGCGACGAGACGGAGGAACGTCATTCCTCAGACGAAGAGCCTTTCTCCGCCCTGGCATTCAAAATTGCCACCGATCCCTATGTGGGGACATTGACCTTCTTCCGTGTGTACTCGGGGGTGTTGGAGACCGGTAAGCAGGTGCTCAACGCAACCAAAGGGCGGAAAGAGCGCATCGGCAGAATTCTGCAGATGCACGCGAATTCCCGGGAAGAGATCAAGGAGGTGCGCGCCGGTGATATCGCAGCGGCGGTTGGTCTGAAGGACGTGATCACCGGGGATACCTTCTGTGATACCACGCGCCCTATCGAGTTGGAGCGGATGGAGTTCCCGGAACCGGTGATCTCCGTGGCGGTCGAGCCGAGAACAAAGGCCGATCAGGAAAAGATGTCCTTGGCGTTGCAGAAGCTTGCGCAAGAGGACCCGTCCTTCCGTGTGACCACCGACGAAGAGACGTATCAGACCATTATTTCGGGTATGGGTGAGCTGCATCTCGAGATCATCGTTGATCGTATGAAGCGCGAATTCAGTGTCGACGCGAATGTCGGAGCTCCCCAGGTCGCCTACCGCGAGACCATCCGCAAAACGGTCGAGCAAGAGGGTAAATTCATTCGGCAGTCGGGCGGTCGTGGTCAGTACGGTCATGTCTGGATCCGCTTTGAGCCCAATGAGCCGGGCGCCGGCTTTGAGTTCAAGGATGAGGTGGTCGGTGGCGTCGTGCCACGCGAGTTCATCTCGTCCGTCGCGAAAGGGGTCGAAGAAGCGCTTGGCAACGGTGTACTTGCCGGCTACCAGGTGGTTGATGTCAAAGCGGCGCTATATGACGGCTCCTATCATGACGTCGATTCCTCGGAGATGGCTTACCAGATCGCGGCATCCATGGCGGTGCGCGACGGTGTGCTTGCCGCGGATCCGGTGCTGCTGGAGCCGGTGATGAAGG
>JBMYTY010000503.1:0-1615 GCA_049604855.1 Gammaproteobacteria bacterium
GGGCCGGTTGACTAGGGCGTAGACGATCAACAGGGGCACCGCCGAGGGGCGTTTGACCTGGGGCGTGTAGCGGTAGAGGACAAGCTTGTCGCGGCGCATGACCTCTTCGCGCGCCGTGGTCCCGGTATCGATATCGCCCAGCCCACCCAGGGTTTCCAGGCCGCCCGCGACCTTCTGGTTGAAATCCAGGGCCTCGCGCAGCAGGGCATCGGTGGTCAGATTTGCGAACATTGTCTTACCCCCTCACCGGTTGCCGGCCTTCTTGGTTGTGGCCTTCTTGGTTGTCGCCTTCGTGGGCGCGGCCTTCTTGGTTGTGGCTTTTTTGGGCACCGACTTGCGTTTGCTGGTCGTCGCCTTGGCCGTGGACATCCTGCGCTTGGGCGCGGTCGACCGGGCTGGCGTCACCGCCGCCGTCCCAGCTGAGCTGGCTCGGTCCGCGCCGCTCCCGGACAGGCGTGATATCTCCGACCGGGCCTGCGCCAGTTCGCCCTTGAGGTGACGCAACTCACGGCGCAGGTCATGCAGCCCCTTCAGGGCCGAGTTCATCTCTTCACGGCTCGGGATGCCGAAGGTGGTCAACAGCTCGGCCGCCAGGTCCTGTTCGTAACGACGCAGGGCCATCAGGGCGTTGGTCAGGTCCGCCTGGGCCGCATTGAACGCGGGGTCATCATTGAGGCTGGCGTAGGCCTCCTCACCACACTCGACACTCAGGTCATAGACCTCGCGCAGACTCCCCAGCGGGGTGCCCTCTTCTTCCCGCGCGATGAGTCTGTCCGCGAGCTCCCTCATGGCCCGGTTGCTGGAACCCGCGAGGTGTCCCTGGTAGCACTCCAGGGCAGCTGCGTACTCCCCCTGCAAGCGTCCCCAATGCTCGACGCGGCGGGTCCAGTCCTCCCGCCCCTGTCCGTAGGCGGCCTGCCAGGCCTCGCGCGCCTGTTCGCCACCGGACAGCAGCGCGCCCATGTTCAGGGGATGCTGGCGTACCTGGGCCTCGAACGCCCGCCAGGCATCCTCCGGCAGCCCCCATTTCCGCGCGAACCCGGCCCAGGCATCAGCGCCCTCCCCGCCGGAACCCGACTCCCCGCCGAGGCCTTCGCGCAGCACCTGCTTCCAATCACCACCGCCCTCCCGGGCGCCACGGATCAGACTCCAGACGCGCTCGGCCAATTGTCCATAGGCCGCCGAGGCGTCGACCATCTTGGAGAAGGAATCCGCCGCTTCACCCTGAAGACGCCCCCGGGTCGCGGACTTGATGTGATCCGACAGGCGCGAAATATCCGGCGTGGCGGTGTTGGAAGGATCGAAACCCGATCCTGGCTCCAGGGCGTCCCGCCAGAATGCCCATATCGAGCCGATCAGGTCGGGAGGTGATTCGTCGTTTTTGTTGGACATGGCATTTCTTCGCGCCAGAGGTACGAAGCCATCAGCCTACACGGCCGGGGCCCGGGGACAATGCGGGAAAGCGGCGGCCCACGCTGCACCGCGACAGTCGGGGCATCATCCCCGCTGAGACGCCATCGGGACAGCGCAGGACCTCGGCCTGATCAGGCAGGCCGGGGCGGGTCACTGCATCGAAGAGTCCTCACGCGGCGGGCCCAAACGCACGTGAGGGCCT
>JBMYTY010000504.1:0-1609 GCA_049604855.1 Gammaproteobacteria bacterium
GGTCGAATACGGGGCCATGGAGCCCCATGGGAACCGGGGTTTCGAAGTCAGTGGACATGACGCGGAGGATGGCGGGATACACGACGCATAGTGGGCTCAAAGACCGGGTTTTCCAACGCCCCGGCGCACGGATCCCGCGTCCCGTATCGCGTGGACCTAGGGAATCCCGGTCCGCCTGGTGTACTGTCCGCGTCAACCGAACAGCACCGGCCCGCCCAGAGCGCCTCATCGCAGACCGTGACTAAGGAATCCATCCGCTACCGTATCGAACACGAAAACGAGTGTTTCGATTTCGAGATCGTATTCGATGCATCCAGCGTCGAATCGGTCCCCCCCGAATCCGCGCCTCCGGACTGGACCCGGCTCGGTTACCACCAATGCAGCAACTGCCCCCTGGACGAGGCGGACCATCCCCGCTGTCCCTTGGCCCTGCGTCTGGCCCCCCTGGTCACCCGCATGGGCCATCTACGTTCCCATTTCGAGGTCACGCTCGAGGCGCGGGCCGGAGGCCGCACCGTTCGGCAGGTCAGCACGGTCCAGCAGAGTCTCGGTTCATTGATGGGCGCGGTCATTGCCACCAGCGGCTGTCCGCACACCACCTTCCTGAAGCCCATGGCGCGCTTTCACCAGCCGCTGGCCTCCCCCGCCGAGACGGTCTACCGCGCCGCGGCCATGTACCGGCTCGCGCAGTTTTTTCGTGAGCGCGCGGGGGGTACCGCGGACCCCGACATGAGCGGGCTGGTGCTGCGCTACCGGCACCTGCAGATCGTCAACCGTTCGCTGGCGGACAGGGTGCGCAGCGCGTCCAGCGATGACGGCGCGGTGAACGCCGTGGTGCTTCTGGATGGCTTCGCGAAGATGCTGCCCCTGGAGTCGCGTTCGGACCTTGCCCGCTACGAATCGCTGTTCGCCGCCTACCTGGACGACATCTGAACCGCCCGGACCCACCGCGTGGCGATCAGCTCCCGGTATCGCGGACCTTGCCGATATCGCGATCCTTGCCGATATCGCGTCAGTGGGCGCGCACCGCCGCCAGTTCTCTCACCAGCTCGAGCATGCGGGCCTGGCTGTCTCTCAGCGGATAACGTGCGGCCAGGTCCTCCGCGCGCGACAACACTTCGGCCCGCTGTTCGTCCTCAAACAGGCCCATGGCTCCGCGTACGGCGGCTTCGTCCTCCGACAACAGGGTCGCCGCCAGTTCCCCGGGCTCCACCGGTGACTCCGGATTAAGCAGGTCGCAGATCATGGTGTGTTTGAGCAGATCGTAATGACCGGCCCGGGCCTGCTCCTCGGATTCGAGTTCTGATCTCGCCATCGGGTCATTGCCCGCCCCCGCCCAGACGGCTTTCATGATCACCTGGGTCAGGCGCGCCAGGGCCGCCAGTTCCTGCTCCATCTCCCCGCCCAGACCCGAGCGTTGTTCGTACAAGCGGTCCGCCGTCTCTTTCAATTCGAGGATGACGTCACTCTCCGCGCGCGGAGGCAGATTCATCGCCTTGTCGACCAACTCGCGCATCGCCTGGGTAAACGCCTCGAGCTCATCCATATCCGCCATGCGCGCCGCGTTCACCTCGGGCTGGGTGATACCGACGCCCGCATCGCCGAAAAG
>JBMYTY010000505.1:0-1600 GCA_049604855.1 Gammaproteobacteria bacterium
TCCGCCGGGACGGAGAGTCCGCTTATCAGGCCCTGCCGACAGTGGATACGCGGGTGGGCATGGACATCACCGCCCTGACCGCGCGCGTCCGTGTGGCGCAGCGGTTTACCAACCCGGGCGAGGACTGGATCAACGCGGTCTACGTCTTCCCCCTGCCCGACACCGCCGCGGTGGATCGTCTGAAGCTGAGCATCGGCGATCGCATCGTCGAGGGCGAGATCCAGGGGCGCCAACAGGCGCGCAAGACCTACCAGGCGGCCAAGGCCGTCGGCCGCAAAGCGGGGCTGGTGGAGCAGCAGCGGCCCAACCTGTTCACCACCCGGGTGGCCAACATCGGTCCGGGCGAGACGGTCACGGTGGACATCGAGTACCAGCAGAAGGTGACCTACGAACGGGGCCGCTTCTCCCTGAGGTTTCCCCTCACCGTGGGTATTCGATACATCCCCGGTCAGACGGTGGTCGAAGGCTTTGATGCCGGGGGCTGGTCCTACAACACCGACCAGGTGAGCGATGCCAGCGCGATCACCCCGCCGGTGGTGGAGCCGGGCCGTGGGATCGACAACCCGGTACAAATGGACATCCGGCTGCGCGCGGGCATGCCGCTGACCGAGGTCAGCAGTGCCTATCATCCCATCAGCACGCGCCAGAGCCCGGATGGCGACTATCGCCTAAGCCTTGCGGAAGGCTCCGTGCCCGCCGACCGCGATTTCGAACTCGCCTGGGTGCCGGAGCGCGCGCGTGAGCCCAGGGCCGCCCTGTTCACACAGGGGGCGGAGGATGACGCGGAGCTTTACTCCCTGCTCATGCTCATGCCCCCGGAGGTAGATGCCGCGAAGCGCAACGTGCCGCCGCGCGACATGGTCTTCGTCATCGATACCTCGGGCTCCATGTCCGGCACCTCCATGGAGCAGGCCAAGGCGGCACTGCTCATGGGACTCGGTCGCCTCAAGGCCCAGGACCGTTTTCAACTGATTGAATTCAACACCGTCACCCGGGCCATGAGCGATGTACTGATCCCGCCCAGCGCCCGCAATCTGGCCTGGGCGCGACGCTGGGTGGAACGGTTGCGGGCCGATGGCGGCACCGAGATCGGCCGGGCCCTGGAAAAGGCACTGGATTCCGACCCGTCCGAAGTCGAGGCGGGTCGTATGCGCCAGGTGATCTTCCTCACCGATGGCAGCGTGGGCAATGAGTTGGCCCTGTTCCGCATCATCGCCGACCGTCTGGGCAGGCAGCGCCTGTATACGGTGGGTATCGGCTCCGCCCCGAACAGCCATTTCATGCGCGAGGCCGCCGCCACCGGGCGCGGTACCTTCACTCATATCGGCGATGTGGGTGAGGTCGCCAAGCGCATGGACGAGCTGTTCGGCAAGCTCGAATACCCGGTGCTGTCGGACATCCAACTCAGTTGGTTGGATGGTTCCGGTGAGGGACTGCCCACGGGTGGGGTGCGCGACCTGTACCTGCATGAGCCGCTCATGGTGACCCTGAAACACGGTGGCGGGCGTGGCCAGATCCAGGTGTCCGGGCGTTTCGCCGGGCAGCCCTGGAGCACCCGCCTACCCGTGCGCGGCGGCGCGATGGGTCGGGGTCTGGATGT
>JBMYTY010000506.1:0-1593 GCA_049604855.1 Gammaproteobacteria bacterium
ATGTGACGTTGACGGACGTGCTCGCGATGGTCGCGGAGTTCCGCACGCGCGACGCGCAAACGCCGGTTGTGCTCATGGGATATCTGAATCCGATGGAGGTCATGGGGTACGAGGTCTTCGCCGAAGCGGCCGCCAAGGCGGGCGTGGACGGTGTGCTGACCGTGGATATGCCGCCGGACGAGGGGCATGATCTCAAGACGGTGCTGGATGATCGGGGCCTCGACGCTATTTTCCTGGTGGCTCCGACCAGCACGGGGCCGCGATTGAGTCTGATCTTGGCAGCCGCGAGCGGCTTCGTCTATTACGTCTCGCTCAAGGGCGTGACCGGGGCGGCCAATCTGGATGTCGATGCCGTGGCAGCGAAGCTGGCGGAGATCCGCGCGGTCACCGATCTCCCCATCGGTGTCGGATTCGGTATCCGCGATGGTGCTACCGCGGCGGCTGTGGCCCGTGTCGCCGATGCCGTGGTGGTCGGTAGTGCCCTGGTACGCCAGATGGGTGAATTGGCCGACGATCCCTTCGCGATCCCCGGGCGTCTCTCCGAGGTGCTCGCCGAGATGCGTTCGGCCATGGATGCGCAGTGAGCATCAGAGATTTGTCACCGGGCGGAAGGCCTGGGGGCGTGCGGTTTCAAACCGCGCGCCTTGCTAGACTCCTTGAAAAACAACAGATGGTCGAACGAGCCTGAGGCGGCAGCATGAGCTGGATTTCCAAACTGATGCCCTCGCGTGTACGAGGGTCCGAGGGCGATCGAAAGCGCAACGTACCCGAGGGTCTTTGGAGCAAATGCCCCAGTTGCAGTGGCGTGCTTTACCGGGCCGAGCTGGAGCGAAACCTCGACGTCTGTCCGAAGTGCGACCATCACATGCGCCTCAGCGCGCGTCGTCGCCTGGATGCTTTTCTTGATGCCGAACCCCGCAACGAGATCGGGGTCGGGGTCGAGCCCATCGATCCGCTCAAGTTCCGGGACAGTAAGAAGTACAAGGATCGGCTCCTGGCGGCCCAGAAGAGCACTGAGGAGAAAGATGCCCTGGTCGCCATGCAGGGCAGCGTGAACGGCGTTCCCGTGGTCGCCGCCGCCTTCGAATTCAGTTTCCTGGGCGGGTCCATGGGGTCCGTGGTGGGCGAGCGTTTTGTGCGCGCGGCCAATGTGGCCATTGACAATGAATGTGGGCTGGTTTGTTTCGCCGCCAGTGGCGGTGCGCGAATGCAGGAGAGCCTCATATCGCTGATGCAGATGTCCAAGACCTCCGCCGCGCTGACGCGCATGGGCCGTCGGAACCTGCCCTTCATCTCCGTACTGACTGATCCGACCATGGGGGGGGTGTCGGCGAGCTTCGCCATGCTCGGTGACCTCAATGTGGCGGAACCCGGCGCATTGATCGGTTTTGCGGGGCCACGGGTCATCGAACAGACCGTGCGCGAGACATTGCCGGAAGGGTTTCAGCGTAGTGAGTTCCTGCTGGACCATGGTGCGGTGGATATGATCCTGGATCGTCGAGAGATGCGTGATCGCCTGTCGCGCGTGCTGGCCCTTCTCACGGGTCGGCCCACCCCCTGACGCTCCGATCGGGGTCTTGGTGTGAGCCGATC
>JBMYTY010000507.1:0-1567 GCA_049604855.1 Gammaproteobacteria bacterium
TACCGCTGCAAGCCCGGCCAAACCGTGCTGTTCCACGCGGCGGCTGGCGGCGTCGGCCTGATTGCCTGCCAATGGCTAAAAGAGCTTGGGGTTAACGTTATCGGCACCGTGGGCAGCGCGGAAAAGGCCGAGCTGGCCCGGGCCCACGGCTACGAGCACACCATCCTGTACCGCGAAGAGGACGTCCCCGCCCGCGTCCGTGAACTGACCGGGGGCGCGGGCGTGCCGGTGGTCTACGACGGTGTGGGCAAGGACACCTGGGACATGTCCCTGGACTGCCTCGCTCCGCGCGGACTCATGGTCAGTTTCGGCAATGCCTCGGGCACCGTACCGCCCGTGGACCTGGGCACCCTCACCGCCAAGGGTTCGCTGTACGTAACCCGCCCGACGCTCATGACCTACACGGCGGACTCAGGCGAGATGCGCGCCAGCGCCAATGCGCTGTTCGATGCCGTGCTCGCCGGGGCCGTGCGCATCGAGGTCAACCAGCGCTACCCGCTGGCCGAGGCGGCGGAGGCCCACCGGGCGCTGGAAGCACGAGAGACCACGGGGTCGACAATCTTCACCGTCTGAAAGGCCCCCGTTTCGTCGCTGGAACCCGGCGCGGGTAGGTTCCCGAAGCCGCGGGCCCGATCCGCGAAAAGCGCCCTGGCCATATCGGGGGGCTTGGCGGACCGGGACCGCTCGTGTCTCCGGGATCGAACGAAATATCTGATCGCCACGATCAGAAAATCTCACCCACGCCCACCCCGCCTCACCTGATGATTCGCGTGGCGGTCAGCAGCGCTGATCAGCATCCACCAATGGCTCAATTCAAGGCACCTTGGGGAAGCGGGCACCGACAGGTATGCCCCCCACCCAGGCACTGAGTTCGGGCGCTCCGTACCCCCGTTCAGGGGACGAAGTCATAGCGATAGGGTCATACCACCATGAACAAGAACATCATCGTTTTTTCCGCCATCGCCCTGATTGGTGGCGCGGTCTCCGGTCACGCCTGGGCCAAACCCGCCCCGGTGGCCTTCCCCATCAATGCCCAGGAAGACAACGAGCCCCAGGTCGTTGCCTACTACCAGGACCGCTGCGCCGGCTACGCCGCGGGACAGGGCCAGGCGGGGAATGCCGGTTTCATCGATCGCTGCCTGGGCCATGCGCCCGAAGTCTGGCCGGTGGGCACCGAGGCCGACGACGGCGCTGACGAGTGACACCCCCCCAACACCCCCGGACCGGCAAGCGCCGTTCCGGGGGTGTTGACGATTTTCCGCTCAACGTCCCCTCAACGACCGATACGCAGCAATTGCCCGGTCGTGGCCCGGCTGAACCCCTCGCCGTACAAGGCCATCCAAAGCTCATCCGTCGGCCCCACCAGAAGGTCCGAGACCTTTCCCGTCGGCAGTCCCCTGGACATTCCGATGCGCTGCCATGCCTCACCGTCACGAACCCACAGCCCTTCGCCCCAGGTGCCCACCCAGAGCGTGTTGCTCTGCGCCGGATCAGAAGCGCCATAAATGGCTGTTACCCAGCTATGACTAATGCTTTCCGTCGAATTCTTCCCGGGTTGAAAATGCCG
>JBMYTY010000508.1:0-1537 GCA_049604855.1 Gammaproteobacteria bacterium
GGCGGGCGAGACAAGGCGGAGATCACGGTCGTATTCGACATCAGCCAGTGCACGCCCGCGTTGGACTGGTTGCGCGAACACGATCTGGATGATGAAACCCAGGTGCACCTGCGCCGGGTGATCGGCTCGGACGGCCGCTCTCGTGGCTACATCAATGGTCAGCCCAGCCCCATGGCATCACTGCGCGAATTGGGTGAGCGGCTCGTGGACATCCACGGCCAACACGAGCACCAATCACTCATGCACCGTGAGGCCCAGCGTGGGCTGGTGGATGACTTCGCAAAGCACGATGCCTTGCTGGAGCAGACCCGCGTGGCCTTCACGTCCTGGCGCGAAGCCGCGCAGCGTCTCGAGTCCCTGAGCGCCAGCGCCAAAGAGCGCTCGGATCGCCTGGAACTGCTGCGCTACCAGGTCCGGGAACTGGATGCCCTGGACCTGTCCGAATCCGAGCTGCCCGAACTGGAGGAAGAACACGCCCGCCTGTCCAACGCGGGCCAGCTGCTGCACACGGCGCAGCAGGCCTTACACCGCATCTACGAGGATGAGGAGGCTTCTCTCTACCAGTCACTCAGCGCGACCCTTCGCGACCTGGACGACCTGACGGACGTAGACCCCGACCTGGTACCGATCCATCAATCATTGGAGAACGCGCGGATTCAACTCGCGGAGGCGAGCGACGACCTGCGCCGGTATGCCGATGCCTTGGACCTGGATCCGGAACGGCTGCATTGGCTCGATCAGCGGATGGGCGCCATTCACGATCTGGCCCGCAAGCATCACATCGCCGCGGATCTGTTACCCGCACACCACCAGACCCTGGCGACGGAACTGGCCGAACTGGAAAATGCGGATCAGAGTCTGGATAGCCTCAAGCAGGAGCTTGAACAGCTCGAAAGCCGATACACCAAGGCTTCAGGGGCGCTGACATCCTCACGTCGGAAAGCCGCCAGAAAACTCACCGCGGCCGTCACTGAACTGATGCAGGGGCTGGGAATGGAAGGAGGCCGATTCGAGATCGAATGCGCCGAGGCGTCATCCGCCCAGGCCCATGGCCAGGACCGTATCGAGTTCCTGGTATCCGCGAACCCGGGACAGCCGCTCAAAGCACTGAGCAAAGTCGCCTCCGGAGGCGAACTCTCGCGCATCAGCCTGGCGATACAGGTGGTCTCGGCCGCCACGCTCAGCCTGCCCGCCCTGGTCTTCGACGAGGTCGATTCGGGTATCGGCGGCGGCGTGGCCGAGGTCGTAGGAAGATTGATGCGGGAACTGGGGGCATCCCGGCAGGTGTTGTGCGTGACCCACCTGCCACAGGTCGCCGCGCAGGCGCACGGACACCTGCACGTCAGCAAGGAGAAGACCGGCACCGACACGCGCACGGCCATCGCCACCTTGGAGGGCGAGGCCCGCGTCACCGAGATCGCCCGCATGCTCGGTGGCGTTGAACTCACCGAGGCCACGCTCAATCACGCACGTGAGATGCTCGATAGAGGGCATCCGTAAGAAATCACCCGGATGGTCATGGACGCCCCCCTGACGA
>JBMYTY010000509.1:0-1528 GCA_049604855.1 Gammaproteobacteria bacterium
GCTCATCGCACCAGCGGCCGCTTTCTCGCGCGCCATGCGCTCCACGTAGACCTCCGGAGATTCCCCGGGGAGTACGGACTCATCGATGTCAGCGACGCAGACCACGTAACGCACGCCGATCTGATCGAGCAATTCACGCCGACGAGGCGATTGGGAGGCGAGGACAACATCGGGGGAAGGTAGGGACATGTCCGGGCCGGTTGAGGGGAGTTCGCCTTGCGGTGAAACGATCAGCTCACACGGGAGCCGCTTGGAATCAGGGCCCGGATCATACTATGAGTTGCCCTGTCTGACGCCGACGCCGACGCCGACGCATCGTCGGACCGCGGCGCTCCCCACGACCGAGGGCCGTGACTACTCACGGTGATAGGGGTGCTTGTTCAGCACCGTCCATGCCCGGTACAGCTGTTCCGCCACCAGCACCCGCACCAGCGCATGGGGAAACGTCATGCGCGACAGTGACCAGACCCCATCGGCCCGCTTCCGACATTCCTCACTGAGGCCGTCCGCGCCCCCGATCATCAAGGCGACATCGCGCCCGCCCGCCAGCCAGTCATCCATACGCCGCGCGAGATCCCGGGTAGACCAGGTGCCGCCGTGCTCATCCAGGGCGACAACGAGTGCACCCTTGGGAATCGCCGCGATCAGGGCCTGTCCCTCGGCCTCCCGGACCCGGCGCGCATCGGCATTGCGGGCCCTCTTGGCGGGGCTGAGCTCCTTGAGTTCGAGACGGCACTCATGGGGCATGCGCCCGGCATAGGTGGCGTAGCCCTCATCTACCCAGGCGGGTACACGCTGGGCGACGGATAACAGGTGGATGCGCACGCGCGCGGCGTCAGTGGTGGAGCGAGGACTCTGAGACCGAGTCTCCGTCGGGGGCTTCCCAAAGGCGCTCCAATTGGTAGAACTCCCGGACCGCGGGCAACATGACATGGACCACCACGTCCCCCAGGTCCACCAACACCCACTCCGCTCCGTCCTCTCCCTCCACGCCCATGGGCACCACATCGTGGGCCTTGGCTTCATCAACCACGTTTCCGGCTATGGACTTGACGTGTCGGCTTGAGGTCCCGCTGACCACGATGAGTATGTCGGTGACGCTGGTTTTCTCGCGCACATCGAGAACGCGAACGTTAACCGCCTTCATGTCCTCGACTGCTTGGAGCATCAGGTCTTTGAGTTCGTCGGTCTGCATGAAATCCTGGCTGGGGCTGGTGGCGTTTCGGGGCATAAGCGCCGATTATCGCACAGCCGTCAGAACTCCTGCGCCACGGCTATGGCGACATCCTTGAACTGATCCCTCCAGGTCTGTGATCGCTGTGCACGGAAGACACGCACCTGGGGATACCAGGGCGACGCGGTCCCACCCATGGGCCAGCGCCAATGCGACACCCTGGGCAACACCACCCAAACCCGGCAACCGAGGGCGGCGGCCAGATGACAGACCTGGGTGTCAGTGGAGATTATGAGATCGAACTGTTTGACGATGGCCGCCATGTCCGCGAACGAACGGGGCAGATCGACAAGA
>JBMYTY010000510.1:0-1518 GCA_049604855.1 Gammaproteobacteria bacterium
ACGCGGCCGGACCTTTCATACCCTGGATGGCCGGACAGTGACCGTTGCGGACGTGGAACGGATCGAATTGATTGATCCGCGCTGATTGCCGCCCGGTCCCGAGCGGAGCCAAAGGGCCGTGACGTCCTGGAAATACTGAGTAAACCTGGCGCGAACACTTATGGCATTCGTTCGATGGATGGGGATTCTGATTCTGGGCGTCTCGTTCGCGCTAGGACTGGCGATGGTCCTGGCGGCCGACTGGCTGACCCATCCGAATCCCACCGCCTTGTCAGCGGATCCGGCTGGCTTGAAAACCCGGGATGTGGAGATCACGGCCCGGGACGGCGTGATACTGCGGGGCACCCTGGCCCGGGTCGCCTCGCCCCGTGGCGGTGTATTGCTGCTGCACCAACGGGGTGGAAATCGATCCGCCATGTGGACTCGGGCCCAGGTCTTGTTGGAGGCGGGGTATAGCTGCCTGTTGATGGATCAGCGCGCGGAGGGGGCCAGCGACGGCCGGCGACGGGGCTTTGGCTTGCTGGAGGCGAACGACATCAGCCCGATGCTGGGTGAATTGCGCAAAGCCGTGGAAGGCAGACCCCTGGCCATCCTCGGGGTGTCCAAGGGTGCGGTTGCGACCACCCTGGCGACTCTGCCAGACGATGTTCACGCGGTGGTGCTGGAGAGTGCTTTTGGAACACTGGATAAGGCCATCGAGTTGCGCATCCGCGCGGCGGTGACCGGTGTCTGGGGTGGGCTCGAATTCCTCACGGTTCTGACCCCCGTGTTGGTTGCGGTGACCGAGTGGGTATCGGGCGTGGATGCCGGGGCACGGCCCATTGATGCCGTTGCCTCGCTCAAGCGCCCCGTGCTGGTGGTGACGGGTGACCGCGATCCCTTTGTGCCCCTGGAAACCGCGCGCACGATGGCCGGGCGGGTTGATGGGGCCTTGTTTATCGTGGAAGGCGCTGGCCATCGGGATGTGCTCCGGAAGGCTCCGGACCTTTGGGCCGAGACCATCACGACATTTCTGCGAACGCATCTGCCCTGAGGCCGGGAATGCGCGTCCTACCGCTCGCCTGAATCCCCGCGCCGGTGGCGGAACTCAGGACTGGTCCTGCTCCAGGTGTTCGACGCCGCAATAAAACAGGCCATCCCGTGACACTGCCCTGCTATGCGGTACGTGCAGACCACAGACCCGGCACTTCACCATGTTCTCTGGACCGTCGGGGTTCTCCGGCCCGTCGGGTTCCCCGGGGTGGCCGGGAGGATCGTCCGGTGCCTCGCCATGATGCGACAGGAAGCGGTTTTTGAACCACCAGTAAGCGAGCCCCACAAGGGCAAGAATGATCAATACGCGAAGTCCCATGGCGCGAGTGTCGCCGCTTCCCGGGGCTTCGTCCACGAGCAATGGACACTATTGGCTTACACCTATTGTGCACTGCAATAAGTCCTCCCTATACTCCCATCGACTTTTTCTCGGAAGGCAACCATGAAGCTACACGAATACCAAGCCAAAGAACTGTTCCGGGAATA
>JBMYTY010000511.1:0-1516 GCA_049604855.1 Gammaproteobacteria bacterium
TGACCATCGATGAGAGTTTCGTCTCCGGGGGGGGCGGGTCCTCCAGCGGTGAAGGTGGGGACGCCAACTCCTCGGACAGCGGCACCACGGAGATCACGGTGAATGGCCAGCCCGGTCGCATCGCCGTGGATGAACGCACAAACTCTGTGATCGTGCGCGGCACGCCGCAGGTGGTCGCCGACGTGGAGGCTATCGTCAAGCGATTGGACCGACAGGTTCCCCTTGTGGATATCGAGGTGATGATCGTGCAGGCCGATGCCGGACTTTCCCGCAGCCTGGGTGTGCAGTGGGCCTACGGTCGTGGATTCAGTGCCAATGGTCGTAAGAACTTTGGCGTGAGCACGGGCCCCACCGCCGGCCAGACGGTGCTCGACCTGTCGCAGGAAGCCTCACAGACCGCCGCCAGCCGGACCAGCACCACGGTGGGTTCCGGAGGGTCGACCACGACCAACACGACTTCATCCGTTGATCCCATCACCCTCCTGCCCCTGGCGACCTTCGACAGTATTGTCGGGTCATTCATCTACAACGGCAGTCGGGCCTTCATCCAGGCCCAGATCAACGCCCTTGCGGAGCAGGACAAAGCGGAGATCATCAGCTCGCCCCATGTTGTGACCCTCAACAACGTTCCCGCAAAAATCACCAGCACCGACAAGCTGCACGTGCCTCTCCAGGGCAAGGAAGGCGGCGAAGCGGAGATTGAGCAGATCGACGCAGGCCTGTCCCTGGACATCACGCCGTCGGTGTTCGAGGACGATCTCGCGGGCGCGGAGCAGTTGATCCGTATGAACATCAACGCGCGCAATTCGTCTTTCACCAGCCAGTTCCAGACCACGGAGAAAGAGATCCAGACGCAGGTCATCCTACGCAATGGCGGAACGTTCGTCCTTGGCGGTCTGTTTGAGACCCGCCGGGCGGAAGGTGAAGACGGTGTCCCCGGCTTGAAGGATATTCCTCTGCTCGGCGCCTTGTTCCGCTCGCGCAGTTCCGTGGACAGTCGTGCTGAATCCGTCTTCTTCATCACCCCAACCGTGGTCAACCAGGAAGACCTGATCGCCGCTGATGTCGGTAACCGCAAGTTCTTCCGCGAGAACCGCGCACGCCTGGGCAAGAGTGCTCAGGACTTCATGCTGCGCCAGAACAACCGCCTGTCCCGCGACACTGAAGATCTGCACCGCGAGAGCTACCTGATCGATCTGACCGCTGGTCTGGAGGAAGACGAGTGATGCGGATTCACCCGACTGGTTGCTCGGTCTGGTTGCCCGCATCTCTTCGAGGCCGGGGGGTAAGCTGAATGCGTCCGCTCATCGCGCTCAATTGGGTTGGCGGCACACTGCTGATCGGTGCGGCGGTGGTTTATCCGCTCATCGCGAAGACGGTTAACCAGGCTACGGATGCCGTGGTCGTGGACACGGTTCGCAAGATCGTGGATGCACAGAACGGATCCTTTCGCAGCTTCCAGCAGTACATACTTTTCAGTGGTGAACCGGCCGAGACCACCCGGGCATTCACGCGC
>JBMYTY010000512.1:0-1488 GCA_049604855.1 Gammaproteobacteria bacterium
GTGCTGGATATTGGCCCACTTACTATGTCCGGCCATGTGACCTCACAAACAATCAACTGAATTCGCCCCGATGTTCACCGGGATTGGAAATATCGGGCCCTGGCGCAATAAGGCCAGGGCAAGCCCGCGATTCTAGCCGATCTAGCCCCGGCAGGCGCGCCCCCACGCAGGGGCAGCCGACCGCTCAGGGACGGTAGGCCGCCTCGGCGGCATGCACACCCGCTCCGCGCTCGAAGTCCGCGCCAAGCTCACCGAGAACGGCATCCAGAGCACTCACGCAGAGCAGGACGTTCTTGCGGTTGGCGGCAAAACCCATCAACCCGATCCGCCAGACCTTTCCAGCGAGTGCCCCGAGGCCGGCGCCGATCTCCAGGTTGAAGTCGCGCAGCAGACGAGCACGAACCTCGGCATCGTCCACACCTTCGGGAATGGTCACCGCATTGAGCTGCGGCAGCCGCTCGCCCTCGGGCACCACGAATCCCAGCCCCATGGCCTCTAGTCCGGCCTTCAGGGCGTTGTGGTGGTACAGGTGCCGGGTCCAGGACGCCTCGACGCCTTCATCCGCAAGGATCACCAGGGCCTCGTGCAAGCCGTAGAGACTGTTCACCGGGGCGGTGTGGTGGTAGCTGCGTTTGCCGCCGCCGCCCCAGTAATCCATGACCAGGTTCAAATCCAGGAACCAACTCTGAACCTTGGTCGAGCGCGACTGGATCCGTTGCGTTGCCGCCTCACTGAATGTGACCGGCGACAGGCCCGGCACACAGGACAGGCATTTCTGCGTCCCCGAGTACACGGCGTCGAGCCCCCACTCGTCGACGCGCAACTCGGAACCACCCAGGGAGGTGACCGTATCGGCAATCACCAGGCACCCGTGCTCATGGCCCAGATGGGCAATCGCACGGGCATCCGACTGCGCTCCGGTAGAGGTTTCGGCATGCACGAAGGCGAGGAGATTCGCCTCAGGATGGGCCTTGAGGGCCTCTTCGACCTTGTTCACGTCAACGGCCCGACCCCATTCGTCCTGCACCATGACGGCAGTACCGCCACAACGCTCCACGTTCTCCTTCATACGCCCACCGAACACACCGTTCTGGCAGACGATCACGGTATCGCCAGGCTCCACTAGGTTGGCGAAACAGGTCTCCATGCCCGCCGACCCGGGGGCCGATACCGGCATGGTGAGTACATTGCGGGTGACAAAGGCCTGCCGAAGCAGCTCCTTCAGTTCCTCCATCAAGGCGCCGAATTCCGGATCGAGATGGCCGATGGTCGGTCGACCCAATGCCTCGAGAATGCGCGGATTGACGTCGGAGGGCCCCGGGCCCATCAAGGTACGGACCGGGGGGTGAAAACTGTGCAGGCTCATGGTTTCTGTCCTCGTGCCCGGCGCTCTGCTGGCACCTGGGTCATGGGTTCGCGGAAAGCGGCGCGAGAATAGCACCGTCGGCCCCGCGACCCCCGCATTCCCCCATTTCGAAAGACCTCAAA
>JBMYTY010000513.1:0-1487 GCA_049604855.1 Gammaproteobacteria bacterium
ACAGATAGAACCCGGGCCTATGCCGACCTTCACCGCGTCCGCGCCCGCATCGGCCAGCGCCAGCGCCGCGTCACCGGTGGCGATGTTGCCGCCGATGACCTGGATGTTATTGAACTGGTTCTTGATCCATTCGACGCGCTTGAGCACGCCGGCGGAATGGCCGTGCGCGGTGTCCACGACGATGACATCGACACCGGCGTCGATGAGGGCCTCCACGCGCGCCTCGGTGTCGCCACCGGTGCCCACCGCCGCACCGCAGCGCAGCCGACCCTGATCGTCCTTGCAGGCATTGGGGAAGTCCGTGGCCTTCTGGATGTCCTTCACCGTGATCATGCCGCGCAACTCGTGATCCGCGTTCACCACCAGAACCTTCTCGATGCGGTGCTTGTGGAGCAATGCACGCACTTCGTCCTTCGAGGCGCCCTCACGTACGGTGACCAGGTTCTCCTTCCGGGTCATGATGTTGCGCACGGGGTCGCCGAGCTTGTTTTCAAAGCGCATATCCCGGCTGGTCACGATGCCCACAAGGTCTCTCCCCTCGACCACGGGTACCCCGGAAATATTGTGGGCGCGGGTGATATCGAGCACTTCGCGGATGGTGGTGTAGGGCGTCACGGTTACCGGCTCGCTGATCACGCCGCTCTCGTACTTTTTCACCAGTCGAACCTGGGCGGCCTGCTGCTCGGGCGTAAGGTTCTTGTGGATGATGCCGATGCCTCCCTCCTGCGCCATGGCAATGGCCAGCCGACCTTCGGTGACCGTGTCCATGGCGGCTGAAATGAGAGGAATGTTGAGCGAGATTTCACGGGTCAGCTTGGTGGCCAGCTGAACATCGTTGGGCAGCACATCAGAGCGGGCGGGGACGAGGAGGACATCGTCAAATGTCAGAGCTTCCTGGGAGATACGCATGGGGGGATGTCACCTGGGTGTGCCAAAAGGGAAGTATACGGGAGGTGGGGGCCTTGGAGGAATCCGTGCGCCAGCATGGTGCGTAATCGCCATCGCCCCGCATGTAGTGGTTGTGCTGGGGTTTGCACCCCACATATCGGGATGGGTTTCCATGTCAATGGTCGCCCCTGACCTGCCGTATCATGCGCGCCCATGTCGTCTTCCATCTCAGCTTCATCCGCCGGTTCAGTCGATCCGGGTCGGGATATCTGGCCGGTCTCCCGCCTGGTGCGGGAGGCCCGTGCCGTGGTGGAGGGCGCCTTTCCGCTGATCTGGGTGGAAGGCGAGATTTCAAACTTCTCGAGGCCTCGCTCAGGCCATTGGTATTTCACCCTCAAGGACCCCGCGGCCCAGGTGCGCTGCGCGATGTTTCGCAATCGCAACCTCAATCTGCGGATTGTGCCGCGCGAGGGGATGCAGGTGCTGCTTCGGGTGCGCGTCAGCCTTTACGAAGCACGCGGTGATTTTCAGCTTATCGCCGAACATATGGAGGAGGCGGGTGATGGGGCTCTGCGGCGCGCATTCGAGCAGCTCAAGGC
>JBMYTY010000514.1:0-1483 GCA_049604855.1 Gammaproteobacteria bacterium
GCCGGGCACCGCGTGGTTCCTGGTGCCCGGGCTGTTGATCGCGCGTCGACGACTTTCACGCTGAAGAATCCGGGCCACCCCGGAAAACAACGGCGCTGACCGAACCGGGCAGCGCCGTTTTTCCGTCGGCTCCTCGCACGGTGGTCACGACATGCGCGCATTGAGCCAGCCAAACAGGCGCTCCGCCAGCGGCAGGCCGACCCAACCCCGACGTTGTTCACGCACAATCGGCAGACGGCGTTCACGCTGCCCCATGCGCAGCCCCAACTCCAGGAAGTTCACACCCACGCGGGTTGAATAAAGCATGGAACCCCAGACCCGGGGATTGAACTCGATGAAATGCAGGTAACCGGTCTCGTCCTCCTCGATCATGTCGAAGTGGCCGATGCCATGGAAACCGGTCTCCTGCACGAAGCGTTCGACGATCGCCTCCACGGCACGGTCTCGGGTGAAGCGACGACGACCGCGCCGGGCGTAGCCCATGGTCCAGGCCTTGACCACACCATGCTCCGCCATGACGGAGACCCCGATCTCACGGCCCGGTACGAATTCCTGGGCGATCAGCGGCAGGGCGTTGAACGGATGATCCCCGGCCAGGTAACGCTTCAGTTCCACCGAATCAGCGAACTGCATGACCCCCGCCCCGTTCGCCCGGTTGAGGGGTTTGACCACCAGCGGGTAACTCAATTTCAACTGGTCCACGTCGTCGACGCGGCGGATCAGGGCCGTCTTGGCGTGGGGCAGGCTCAGCTTTCCGCACATCTGTGCGAAACGCCACTTGTCATGCAGGGCACGCAGGGCCCGGGTGCCCATGGTTGGGAACAGGCGCGCGCCAGAGCCCATCAACACGTTCACATGCTCCGCCAGGCCCAGGCTTGTCGGCATGTCCACGGGAATCACCACCTCGATACCGTACAGGCGGGTCAGTTCCGCGACCTGTCGGGCAAAACCTTCGCCATAGGCGCTCAGATCATCGTCCGGGCTCGATTTCACCCGACGTGGGTCCCAGGCGTGGGAAGCACGCACGAGCCCGAGAGCCGCGGGCAGACGCAGACGAGAGGGCGACAGAACGTAGGGACGGATACCGGCCGCGTTCAGCGTCCGCAGGCCCTGCCAGAGCAGGCTCGGGGTCTTACCGACCAAAAGGACGGAGGCTGAGGTTTCCTGGCGCGGCCAAGCCCGCGCATCGGCATCGGTCCAGGCCATGGCGGTGGAGTGTGCGGTCGTGTTCATGGGTAGCATCCGGTTGATCAGGGGGTTCATCAGCGAAGCGCGCGGCGGCGGACAACACCGAGCAGGCCAACACCGAGGGCGAACAATGCAAAGGGGGTCGGGTTGGGCACTGTGGCGCCGGGCAGTCCTCCCGCGATATCCAGGGCCACCACGTCGTTGCCGCAACCCATGGTCCAGTGCAGGCGGATGTCCTGGCCCGCGTAGGCGGAAAAGGCGTTCAGGGACACCGCGCCCTCGAGCACGTAGTGAT
>JBMYTY010000515.1:0-1476 GCA_049604855.1 Gammaproteobacteria bacterium
GGTGGTGGACCTGAAAGGCGGCTTCACCGCCGTGGACCTGATCGCGGTCAGTCCCTACCTCGGCTCCGCGGTGGGCTACCGCGTGCGCAGTGGCAGTCTGGACGCCGCTACCCAGGTCAAGGTGGCGGAGGGGAAACTGGACGTTGAGAACGATCTCACCCTCTATAAATTCGCCGTTCGGGAAGTTGAGCAGGGCTCGGGCAAGGTGCCCCTGCCGCTGGCCCTGAACGTGCTCAAGGACGTCGAGGGCAACGTCAAGCTGGCCCTGCCGGTGACCGGGGACGCCAGTTCGCCTGATTTCGATCTCAGCGACGTGGTCAGCCAGGCCATGGGCACGGCCCTGACCCAGGGCGTCTTGCTCTACGTGCAGCCCCTGGGCAGCGTGCTCACCGTGGGCAAACTGGCCATGGCCGCCTCGGTGGCCTTCAATCCCGCGACCTTCCCGGCCGGCGGCGACGCCTTGGACGCTGACAATCGCCAATACCTGGCGGAGTTGGCGGAAAAGCTCAAGGGGCGGCCCCAATTGCGCATCTCCGTGTGTGGCGTCGCGACCGAGGCCGACCGCGTGGCCCTGGCACCGCCCAAGCCCGCCAAACCCGGCACCGGGGCTGATGGCGAGGCCAAGGAGGCCCAGCCGAAGCCGGTGCTTCCGGCCATCTCTGATGCGGTTCTCATCGCCCTGGCCGAGCGCCGCGCCGCGACCGTGCGCGAGGTCCTGAGCGGAGAGGGCGGCGTATCCCAGGATCAACTGGTGGTCTGCGCCCCGGAAGTGGACGGTGCCGGCGAATCCACACCGCGCGTGGACCTGGGACTTTGAGCGGGACGTTCCGGCCGTGTTCAACGATTACGTCGACCCCGTCTACCGTCCGCCCAGCGAGGCCAACTCGCTGATACTCCAGGTCACCATCGGCTGCTCCTGGAACCGCTGCACCTTTTGCGAGATGTACACCGACCCGGCGAAGAAATTCCGGGTGCGCGGCGAGGACGAGATCGAGGCCCAGCTCATACGCGTCGCCGCCTCCGGCATGCCGGTGCGCAGGGTGTTCCTGGCCGATGGCGACGCCATGTCCCTGTCCACGCGCCGCCTCGGACGGTTTCTCGAGTTGATCCGCACCCATCTGCCCGGCGTGCAGCGGGTGTCCGCCTACTGCCTGCCGCGCAACCTGCGCAACAAGGGCATCGACGACCTGGAGCGGCTGCGCGACCTGGGCCTGCAACTGCTCTATGTCGGCTGCGAGAGCGGTGACGACACCGTGCTGGAGCGGGTGTCCAAGGGCGAGACCTTCGAGAGCTCGCGCCAGTCCCTGGACAAGATGCGCACGGCCGGGCTCAAGCGTTCCATCATGATTCTCAACGGACTCGGTGGGACGGCCTACTCGGAGCAGCACGCCATCAACTCGGCGCGTCTCATGAACGAGGCCCAACCCGACTTCCTCTCCACCCTGGTGGTCACCTTTCCGAAAGGGGATCGGCGCC
>JBMYTY010000516.1:0-1474 GCA_049604855.1 Gammaproteobacteria bacterium
CACGGGTTGCAATGGTTCTGGGTCAGGACTCCACTGCGGGACCAGACGAATCGCCTGCCGACAGGGAGAGCTTCGAAGGGGTGCGAGGCCACCGGGCACGTCAGTTCTTCTGATCTTGCTGCGTGTTCCCGGGACGTCGTCGAGTCTACCATTGCTTATTAGAAGGCCCTGATGTCGGCTACCTGAGGATTTCCCATGGAGCGGCTTCGGGTCCTCCCCTATACGCTTAGGGAAGCGCTGATCCAGTCCCGCCAAAACACCACGGTAAGTACACCCACGTGATCCAAGCACCCAGCCAATCGCCCGACCTCAACCGCCTGCTCAACGCCGCCCACCACGACCCTTTCGCGGTTCTTGGCGCCCACCCGGATGGCGACGATCGGACCCGGGTCACGGTGTTCATTCCCCAGGCGCGTTCGGTACGAGTCGTGGACAACGAGGGCGAACTTCAGCCCCAGGGCACGCCCGGTCTGTTCTCCGCGATCTTCGCCAGCGAGGAGGTTCCCGCCCGCTATCGCCTCGAAGTGGTCTTCGACGACGGCAATAGCTGGTCGGGTTTCGATCCCTACTGTTTCGACCCTCAGGTCGGTGACCTGGATCTGCACCTGTTCGCCGAGAGTCGGCACTGGCGCCTGTGGTCCATGTTCGGCGCACGCCAGCACGAGGCGGACGGCATCAGCGGCGTGCAGTTCGCGGTCTGGGCCCCGAACGCGGAGCGGATCAGCGTGGTCGGTGGCTTCAATGGCTGGGACGGACGCCGACATCCCATGCGCAATCGCGGCGGGTCAGGCGTTTGGGAACTGTTTGTTCCCGGCCTGGCCAGCGGTGAGTTGTACAAGTACGAGATCCGGGGCCGCGATGGCGTCGTGCGCGTCAAGACCGACCCGTTGGGCCAATCCTTCGAGCTACGCCCCGGGGTGGCGGCGCGCGTACCCGAACCCTCCGCCCACCAGTGGTCGGATGGCCCATGGCTGCGGCAGCGCCAGGAAAGCACCTGGCTTAAACAGCCCATGAGCATCTACGAGGCCCACCTGGGGTCCTGGCGGCGCAATGAGACCGGTGGTTTCCTCAACTATCGAGAGGTGGGCGAACAGCTGGTCGCCTATGTGCGCGACATGGGCTTCACGCACATCGAACTGCTGCCCGTCACCGAACATCCCCTGGACGCCTCCTGGGGCTACCAGACCACCGGCTACTTCGCGCCCACCAGCCGGTTCGGCACCCCGGATGACCTGCGCTGGTTCATCAATCATGCCCACGAGAACGGCATCGGCGTGTTGCTGGACTGGGCACCGGGGCACTTCCCCAAGGACGACACCGCCCTCGCCCGCTTCGACGGCACGGCGGTCTACGAGCACGAGGATCCCCGCAAGGGCGAGCACCGCGACTGGGGTACCTACATCTTCAATTACGGACGCAACGAGGTACGCAACTTCCTCATCGCCAGCGCCCTGTATTGGCTACATGAGTTTCA
>JBMYTY010000517.1:0-1442 GCA_049604855.1 Gammaproteobacteria bacterium
TGGGTCGTGGATTGGGTCGTGGATTGGGTCGTGGATTGGGTCGTGGATTGGGTCGCGGACTGGGTCAGTGTCAGCTTGATCGTCCATCCGCCGTCAGGCGCCTTGTCGGGCGGGGCGGTACGTGCACCCAGCCGGGGGGCACCGGTGCGCTCGACCCACTGTTCGAAAAAGCGTGCGAGGTCCTGTCCCGAGGCTTGCTCGAAATGCCGTCGCAGATCGTCGTATGCGGCGAAGCGGAAGCGTTCGTCCTTGTAGAATCGGCGTAAGCCCTGGACGAACGCCGTGTCGCCGATGCGTTGGCGCAACATGTGGAACAGCATCATGGCCTTGCCGTAACCGACCGCCTGCGCGGCGTTGTTATGACGGAAGCGAAAGGCACTGAGTGGGAAATCCTCGGCCTCGGAGGCGAGTGCGGCGTAGCGTTGCAGGGTGCGACGGCGGTAGCGCGTGGCTCGTCCGTCCTGTTGCTGGATATGGTGGTCGGCGAGGTAGGTGGTCAGTCCTTCGCTCCAGTTGCCGTCGCGCATGTCCACGTAAACGCCGTTGCCCCACCAGTTATGCAGAATCTCGTGGGGATAGGAGCTGCCCAGGATAAAGGGCAGGCGGATCACACGCGGTCCGAGCAGGGTGAACGCGGGCATGCCGAAACCCGATTCCCAGGTGTTCTCCACCAGGGAAAATCGTGCATAGGGGTAGGGGCCGAGCAGTGCCTCGTACTGTTCGAGGTAGGCCAGCGTCGCCTGCAGGTAACGGGATGCGAGATCGGGATCCGGTTTGCGCAGATAAACGGCCGCCCGACCCTCGGCATAGACGGAGAAGCGCCCGGCGAGCAGCCATATTCCCTCCAGCGGCTGCCCTTCTTGAAAGCGCCCGGGGTCGAGCTCGTCCCCGGAACTCATGGCCGTCCAGCCCGGGATGGGCCGAACGCGCAGATCGTATCGATGCAGGGCGCCATCGCTGTCCGGATACCAGAGCGATTCAGGGCCCAGGTAGACCCCGTCATCGGCGATTCGGCCGCGGCTTGATTGCACACCGCGGTCGTAACCGCTGGCGGTGCTGGCGCGCAGGCCTTCGCGCAGTTCTCCTGAGAGGTGGATCGTGGCCTGAGCGTGGCCGGAGGCGCCTGTCAGGCGATAGTGTCCGGGGTGTGTGAACATCGGCTCCAGACGGCCATCGATGGCTTTGACCTTGAGCTTTGGGTGGACGAAGAACTCCAGGACATCGGTCGGATTGTCGGACCAGCTCAATTGGTCCGTGACCTCGATACGGCCGGCGTCAGGATCAAGCCGGACATCCATCACGTGGCTGATGACTCTCTGCGCGGAGGGTGGGACGGTCGCGGCGACCAGGGGCGCGAAGAACAGCCCCGCCGCGCACAGCAGCCGGGTGAGGCTGAACAAACCGCGCGGGCGCCGTGCAAAGCCCGGGCGCTTTTCCTGATG
>JBMYTY010000518.1:0-1423 GCA_049604855.1 Gammaproteobacteria bacterium
GCCCGCACTGGACGCGAAGAACAAGGAAGCCGGGTTGAACCCCCTGTGCCGACGTCGAACCTCGCGCATGAACTCACCCGCGTCGAAACCGGGCAGGTCTTCATCCAGCATCAATACATCCGGACGCAGGCCCTGGTCGAGCCGATAGAAGGCCTCGGCGGGATCACCTACGGCCACGACCTCCAGGCCCCAGTCGCGCAACATATGGCCCGTCCAGACCCGGAAGTGCGAATGGTGGCTGAGGATGAGTACGCTGCACTCCTCCATGCGAGGGGCCTGGAACTCGTAACCCGGCTCGGCCGGCATCACCACCTCGAGGGTGAACGTGGAGCCACGGCCCACGGCCGAATCAACGCGCAGGTCACCACCCATCAGGCGGGCCAGCTTGCGACTGATCGCCAATCCCAGCCCCGTGCCACCACGGATGGTTTCGTCGGTCTCGCGTACCTGGCTGAATGCATCGAACAGGGCCGCTTTCTTGTCGTCGGCAATCCCCACACCCGTGTCGTGGACGGAGATGGCCAGGCGCCCACGGCTTTCGCCGTCCGCTCCATCGTCCAGGCTTCGGATGCGCACCCAGACCTCGCCGCCGTCGGTGAACTTGATGGCGTTACCCAAGAGGTTGGTCAGGATCTGCCGCAGGCGACCGCCATCGCCGACGACCCGACGGGGTACGCTCGGCTCCACGTAGCTGAACAGGACGACACCCTTGCCCAGGGCGACCCCGGAGAGCATGTCCAGCACCCGCTCCGTGGTCTCGCCCAGATCGAAGGGCGCCGGGTTGATGCTGAGCTTGTCCGCCTCGGCCTTTGAGAAGTCGAGCACATCATTGAGGATCTGCAGCAGTGCCCGCGCCGACTCCCTGGCCGTTCCCGTGAACTCACGCTGGTCGCTGCTCTGGCGCGTGCCGTCGAGCAGATCGAGCATACCCAGGACCCCGTGCAGCGGGGTTCGGATCTCGTGGCTCATGTTGGCCAGGAACGCACTCTTGGCACGACTTGCCGCTTGGGCGCGCCGGGTCCCACGCTCCAGATCCGTGGACAGGCGCCGCAACAGGACCAGGGTGATGATGACGATCACCGCCACCAGGGTCTTGCCCACGACGATCATGGAATAGATAGTCTCGCTGGCCTGCTCGCCGTTGAGGCGCAGGCGCTCGAAGGCGCCACGGGTTTCCTGCTCCTGAACCCTGACGATTTCGCTCAACTTGTCGATCACCTGGGCCTGAATCGCACGGCCTCGGGAGAAAAATTCCTCCAAGGCCTCGTGGGCCGCGTCCTCTCCGCCGTCGTAGACACGCTCGGCGGTCTCGTTCAATACCGTCGAACCCGCGTTGGTGAGCGCGTCGAGCTGATCCAGGGCGGCATCGATACGTGGCGTCAATTCGGTCGCGCGCAGCTCACGACGAAGGCGCACATAGCGT
>JBMYTY010000519.1:0-862 GCA_049604855.1 Gammaproteobacteria bacterium
CATCGACCTCATGTCCCGGGCCAGCGCCGTCATCAGCAACGACTCCGGCCTCATGCACGTCGCCGCCGCCCTCGACCGCCCCCTGGTCGCCCTCTACGGTTCCTCCGACCCCGGCTTCACCCCGCCCCTGAACGAACGCCATCGCATCGTGCGCCTCGGCCTCGAATGCAGCCCCTGCTTCAAACGCGACTGCCCCCTGGGGCACACCGACTGCCTCAACAAGATCAGCCCGCAATCGGTCGTCGAGGCCCTCGCCACCCTGTAGGAGCGCCCTTCCGGGCGCGAACCAACCGTAGCCACGCCCACGCCCAGGCACCGCCAAGGCCTGGCACGACAGGTCTCGCGCAAAGAAGCCAAGCCGAGAAAGGTGCCTTTCTGATCGGAGCCCCTGTAGGAGCGGGCTTGCCCGCGAACAAGCCCAAAGAGCGATACCGAGCGGTTCGCTCCGTGAGTTCGCATCCGTGGTGTCCTCCAAAACATCAGCCGTAGTCGCAGGCTGGATAAGGCGAAGCCGCATCCGGCGTGAGCGTGTTCGTGCTCCGATGCCGTCACGGCATGAGCCCCTACTCGGCGCATGCTTTCCATACCCCTTCCCACTCAGCTTTGGCGTCACCTGGACCAACGACGCGTCAACCTATTGGTCTATGGGGACGGCGCGTGATCGCTGGCATGTTTTCCGACTACGCGCAGTGGTTCATGTTCGCCCCCGGGCTGGTCATCGCCCTTGCAAGCGGTGACCTCCTCGTCGACGTGTCCGGCTACGTTCCCGTGTGGCTTTTCCAGGCCCAAATATCAATGGGGCTGGAGCGGGCAATCAGTGAGCAGGCCGGTAAGGAACTGCATGCGGGGATTTGGCGCGGAT
>JBMYTY010000520.1:0-666 GCA_049604855.1 Gammaproteobacteria bacterium
CGGAAACCTCTGGGGCACGCTCATCGGCGGCATGACCCTGGGTGTCGCGAACAAGTTCATGGAGCCCTGGACCGGCGCGGTGCTCGCCAAGATCCTGGTCCTGGTGTTCATCATCCTGTTCATCCAGAAACGGCCGCGGGGACTGTTCCCGCAGAAAGGCCGTGCGGCGGAGGGGTGATCCGATGAATGCAATGAATTTATTGAATGAGCCACGGATGAACACGGATGAACACGGATGGGGGACCTCGCTCCGCATCGTTGACGTGGGCCCCCTTCCAACTCAGCGTTCTTCCTGCTCCGTTTCCCACGCTTCCGGGGAGGCTGTCGAAATAGGCCTTCCGTTCCCCTGTAGGAGCGGGCTTGCCCGCGAAACCGATGGGCGAATCACCTGCCTGGTTCGCGGGCAAGCCCGCTCCTACAACGCTGCGCGGCAGCCGCACGGGGGGATACGGCTTAGGGGTGAGGGAGCGACCTTGATCAATGCCTCGACGATGAATCTCGGGGAGCGTTCGTTTCACCCTCGTCCCCCCATCCGTGTTCATCCGCGTTCATCCGTGGCCAATTCCTCTTCCCAGGAGGTGATCAAATGCTGATCGCCCGCCTCCTCAAGAACGACCGCGGCGGACAGATCATGCTGTTCCTGCTGCTGGTGGTCGCTATCGCTAT
>JBMYTY010000521.1:0-627 GCA_049604855.1 Gammaproteobacteria bacterium
TCAGCGAAATTCTGTCCATGCCCGGGCCCGAAGACGGACCCAGCGGGTCATGTTTGTGTTGTGGTGATGCGGTGAAGGATTGGGCGTTAGCCCGGGATTTTAGGTGCGGTGCAACATAGCGGCTCGGATCGCCTTTCGCAATCCCGCAATATAACGCCAGTCAATGATTGACGCTTTGGATATGAGAACGGTCGTTGCGCAATGCAGCATATTACCGGGTGCTAATGGGTGCTAATGGGTGCTCCCCGGGTCAAGCAGTCCTTCGGCGGAGCAGGGGCAGGCCCGCGATGAACAGGGAAAACGTGGCGGGCAATGGCACCAGGCTGCCGCTGGCCTCCACCAACAGGTTGTCAAATTGGGCGCCAACATACTGACCACCCACCGGTGTGCTTGTACCGGTACGCATGTCGAAGGTCATGGTGAAAAGGTCCAGGTCATCCAGCATGGCACCGGTTACGGCATAGTGACTGGTGGCGCCAGTGTTGCCGCCACCGAAATCATAGGTGCCCCAGACTTCCATGTTGGCCGTATCCAGGACGATGCCCAGCTCGATGGGCGTGTCGTACCCACCCAGGAAGCGCTCGGAGTGATAGCCATCGTCGCTGGTGTTGCGTGCGTAGAATGACC
>JBMYTY010000522.1:0-578 GCA_049604855.1 Gammaproteobacteria bacterium
CTGGGTAGCTGTACCGTGACCTTCAAGGGAAAGACAGCGGTTGAACGCAAGCAGGAGGGCGCCGCATGAGCAAGCTGGAAACAACTCTGAGCCGCGAAGATGTGGTTCGTCTGTGCGAACGTGTTGAAGGTGCGCAGAAAGAAGCCCGCGCCATCACCAAGCTGACCGCTGAATACCCGGCCATGAACATGGACGACGGTTACGCGGTTCAGAACGAACTGCGCAAGCGCTTTATCGAACAGGGCCACAAGCTGGTGGGTTGGAAAGCCGGTCTGACCTCCAAGGCCAAGATGCAGCAGATGGGCGTCGACGTGCCTTCTATCGGCTTCCTGACCGACAAAATGGCGGTGCCGGAAAACGGCCAGATCTCCGTCTCTGAACTGGTGCATCCGCGCGTTGAATGCGAAATCGCGTTCATGACCCATCAGGAACTGGAAGGCCCGAACTGCACCGCCGAACAGGTGTTAGATGCAACGGCCTATGTGATTCCTGCCATCGAAATTATCGACTCCCGTTTCCAGAAGTTCAGCTTCGATCTGCAGAGCGTGATTGCCGATAACGGCTCATCTGCCCGTTTC
>JBMYTY010000523.1:0-560 GCA_049604855.1 Gammaproteobacteria bacterium
ATGATCCTGCTGGGGGCCGCGATGCTGCTGTACACCAAGATCGCATCCTGGCGGATCATGGTGGGGGTGCTCGCGGGCATGTTCCTGACCGCCGGGCTGCTCAACCTCATCGGCTCCGACACCAATCCGCTGTTCAATCTGCCCTGGCATTGGCACCTGGTGTTGGGTGGGTTCGCGTTCGGCACCGTGTACATGGCGACCGACCCGGTATCGGCATCCATGACCAATACGGGCAAGTGGATCTATGGCGGGCTGATCGGCTTCATGGTCGTGCTGATCCGCGTGGTCAATCCCGCCTTCCCCGAGGGCATGATGCTGGCGATCCTGTTCGGCAACCTGTTCGCCCCGGTGATCGACTGGTTCGTCATGCAGGCCAATATCCGGCGGCGTCAGCGACGCCTGGCGTCGGGGGAGGGCTGAGATGACTGGTTTTTCGCAGCCACGGATGAACACGGATGAACACGGATGGCGACCCGCGTGGTGATTACCATCCGTGTTAATCCGTGTTTATCCGTGGCCAATTCAGACATCTCGGCTTCGCTTCAGTGTTTTTCGTTGTC
>JBMYTY010000524.1:0-553 GCA_049604855.1 Gammaproteobacteria bacterium
CCACGGATGAACGCGGATGAACACGGATGGTGAAATGGGGAATCTTTCCCCCCCTGGGCCAAACGGGTCCTTCGGAGCCTTCGGTCACAACACAGCGGTGGAGCGAAGGCACGAACCCAATCCGTGTTTATCCGTGTTCATCCGTGGCTAATAAAAAAGTGATCAATCCAAGGCCCCCATGACCTTGGCGTTGAAGCCGTAGACCTGGCGGTCTCCGGCATAGGCCACCAGCTCGACCTCGCGGGTCTGGCCCGGTTCGAAGCGCACGGCGGTGCCCGCCGGGATATTCAGGCGGAAACCCTTGCTGGCCTCACGGTCGAATTCCAAGGCGCCGTTGGTCTCGAAAAAGTGGTAGTGGGAGCCGACCTGGATGGGCCGGTCACCGGTGTTCGCGACGGAGACGGAAACCGTCTCGCGACCCGCGTTGAGTTCGATGTCGCCTTCGGCGGCGATGACTTCACCAGGAATCATTGAAAATCTCCTCTGAACTCCGCGTCCTCCGCGCCTCCGCGGTTCGATATTGAATATGAACCGCAGAGGCGCTGAGAGCGCA
>JBMYTY010000525.1:0-543 GCA_049604855.1 Gammaproteobacteria bacterium
GCCCCTAGTACGAGAGGACCGGGGTGAACGATCCACTGGTGGACCAGTTGTTGTGCCAACAGCAGTGCAGGGTAGCTATGATCGGAAAGGATAACCGCTGAAGGCATCTAAGCGGGAAGCCCCCCTCAAAACAAGGTATCCCTGAGGGCCGAGATAGACCATCTCGTCGATAGGCCGGAGATGTAAGCGTGGTAACACGTTCAGTTGACCGGTACTAATGGCCCGATAGGCTTGATTTGATCCAGTAATAGTCAGACTATTACAATCCAATCAAAGTCATACATAAAACCCTGACTTGGACTGATGTTATTTATTCGGTTTGGTGGCCATAGCACGAGTGAAACACCCGGATCCATTCCGAACCCGGCCGTTAAGCACTGTAGCGCCGATGGTACTGCATCTTAAGGTGTGGGAGAGTAGGTCACTGCCAGGCTTCTAATAAATAACCCTCAGTCGAAAGACTGGGGGTTTTTTATTGGGCGCTGTTTGTGACCTACTCTCAGAGTAGGGTGAGAACGGAAACTATTAAAGCCAACTGCTTGG
>JBMYTY010000526.1:0-543 GCA_049604855.1 Gammaproteobacteria bacterium
GTGAGGCGGTCGAACAGGTCGTACTGGTTGACGGTGGTGTCGGTGAGCGCGGCGCCGTTCGTCGTAGCCGTAGCGGGTGGTGTGCCCTTCGGGGCTGGTGACCCGGGTGGGCGGGAACTGACCCCGCTCCCCTTACCCTCTACTGCCGAACCGCCGGTTTCTCCTTGCAATCAGGGGCGGACCCTATATGACCCCGTTCTCCCGGAGGACAACACACCCCCTATAAACTCATTTTCCGCAGCAATCCCGCTGAAAATCCCAGAATGTTCTTCGGTTCAGAACGTTGATGAAAAATGCGGGCTAGCCATCTCTGAGGAATGACCAAATGCTGGGCACGGGGCAAGACCTGACCCCGTTCTTCTTTGGGGCGGACCATATATGACCCCGTTCTTCCTCTGGTCGAATGACCGAATGCTGGGCACGGGGCAAGACCTGACCCCGTTCTTTGGGTGGTGGCGTAAAGCCCCCGGCTGTGACCGGTGGCGGGGTAATCGGTGGCGGTGCGCCGGTTGAGGGCGTCGTAGTGGTAGGTGGTGACGCGCC
>JBMYTY010000527.1:0-520 GCA_049604855.1 Gammaproteobacteria bacterium
TCCGCCGCATCGAATGGTTCAGCGGCAGCGCCCTGATCGGCGGTGGTATCTGGCTGGGCTTGCAGAAGGGGTGAATCCGCGTCGGGCGTGACGGTACGCCCCGGCGTGTTGGCGGATTGTTCCGCCCACGGATGAAGTGGCGTCGGCCTTAAGGGGCAGGTTCCACAAGCAGAATAACGCCGTCCGCACCAGTCACCTTGACCTTCGACCCGACCTCGGCATCTTCACCACGCACCTTCCAGGTGCTGTCGTCCACGCGGATCTTGCCGGTGCCGTTCTCTATGGCGGCGACCAGGGTGAAGACCCGGCCCACGTATTGCTCTCCTCGGCGATTGAGGTTCGGTTGGTCGGTGGTTTCGGGGTGTTTTTTCGCCCACATGCGCCAGGCCACGATGCTGGCCACCGAGAACAGGGCGAAGATGATGAACTGGGCCTGCCAGGAAAGATCCGGCATGGCCCAGAGGCTGGCGCCGACGATGAAAGCGGCAACGCCCATCCAGAGGAAGAAGGTCCCCGGGGC
>JBMYTY010000528.1:0-519 GCA_049604855.1 Gammaproteobacteria bacterium
GTCCAGGCCGTAGGCCTTGAGGGCCTCGCTGAACATCGGGCTGGAGGTGACCTGTTTGTCCTCGGAACTGCCCTGGGAGTAGAAGGACCAGACGATGTGGTTGGGGAGTTGGGCTTCGTTTTGATTTAGCCAATGGCGCAGGAGTTTGGTTTTGCCGGTGCCGCCGGAGGCGATGAATTGGAGGATGCGAACCTGTTTCGGCCTCTCTCCCTCACCCCAACCCCTCTCCCGGGGGGAGAGGGGCTTTTCGATACCGGCGAGGGCGTCGTCTAGGAGTTTGAGTTCTTGTTCGCGGCCGAAGAAGTCGCCTTTCACCGTGGGCAGGCGGTCGATGGTGACGGTGGGCGGATTGACCAGGTCGTGCGCTGGCAAACTTGGCAGCGGCGCAGCCTTTGCCGTGTCTGTGTTCGCGGATGCGGCCGGATCAGGTGCTGTATCCAGTTTCCGCATCTCGCCCAGCTCGGGTGGAACGACCAGCGGCTGACCCGTGATGTGCCGATAGAGCGGTTCATAGTCCGC
>JBMYTY010000529.1:0-513 GCA_049604855.1 Gammaproteobacteria bacterium
GTAAAAAAAGCGTCAACGATGCCGTGGGGGGCTTTGCCAATACACACGGCAAAGGCAACGGCTACGTGGGCAAAAGCACCGCAGGCCTGCTGGGCCTGCGGGAGCGTTGGGCGGATGCCGTAAATGCAGCGCTGGCGGATAACGACAGCCAGGAAAGGATCGATCATCGCAGCTATGCTGACCGTGGCATAGACCGCGAAGCCCAGCCAAAGCTGGGCGCGGCAGCGTGGATGAAAACACGCCTCGGCGAGGTGCGCGACCAGATGAAAGAATTTTCCAAAGTGAAAAATCGCAATGCCTTGCGGCATAGCCTGGAACGCATCAACAGCGGCGAAGCCATGAAAGAAGCGGGGCAGGTGGTCAAATCCATCGAAGCCAAAGCGGCGGCGGTAGCCCGCCAGCTGGTGCCTGATAAACCACCCGCTCGCGCCTATGCGGGCAGTGTGGCACCGCCACGAAGCCAGCGCCGTTCTCTTGATGACATGATGCGCGACATCTACGGTGATGGAGACC